>DASYDA010000170.1:0-8469 GCA_036499865.1 Dongiaceae bacterium
CTGCCGGTCTTCAGCGAGGAGACGATCGCCCAATAGAAGGGGAAGACCGCGTAGAAGATAATCGCCGCGACCAGCAGGATGAAGCAGGCACGGCCCAGCATGCGCCGGAAGCGTCTCATGCCACCGTTTTTCATGCCGCCATCCTTCACGCCGCTGCCCGTCCGGTGATACGGATGCGTCCTGTGGTGACCACCAGAGCGGCCAGCAAGGCCACGATGAGGAAGAGGAAGGTCGCGGCGGCGGAGCCGTAACCGGCGTCCTGGAACTCGATCAATTGCTGGCGCGCATAGATCGACATCGAGGCCGTCGCCGCATTGTTGCCGGTCAGCACATAGATGACGTCGAAGACCCGCAAGGCATCGAGGCCGCGGAAGATGATCGCCACCAGCAAAGCCGGCCGGATCAGCGGCAGGGTGACGCGGAAGAAGACCTTGAGGGGTCCGACGCCGTCGATCCGCGCCGCCTCATAAATTTCCTGGGGCAGCACCTGCAAGGCGGCGAGGCTCAGGAGCGCCATGAAAGGCGTGCCCTTCCAGACATCGACCGCGATCACCGCGATCATGGAAAGCACGGGATCGGCAAGCCAAGCCCAGGGCTTGGCGATCAGGCCCAGCGCCAGCAGCAGCGCGTTCACCACGCCATAGAGGTCGTGGAACATCCAGCCCCACATTTTCGCCGAGACCACGGTCGGGATCGCCCACGGGATGAGCACCGCCGCGCGCAAAAGGCCACGGCCGGGAATATGAGCATTGAGGGTGAGCGCGATGACTAGGCTGAGCACCGTTTCCAGCGAGACAGAGACCACGGTGAAAAGCAGGGTGTTGCCGACGGCGCGCCACCAGCCCGGATCCTGGACCAAAGTCGCGTAGTTGCCGAGGCCGATGAAATTGGCGGTGGTGAAATCGCCGAGCTGGGCGTCGGTCAGGCTGACGAGGATGGTGCGCAGCAGCGGCCAGCCGGCCACCAGCGCCAGGACGGCGAGCATCGGCGCCAGGAAGATCCAGGCGGTTACGGCGCGCCGCGCGGAGAGGCGGAGGCCACCCGCTTGCTTTGGCGATGCCGGCGCTATTGCCAATGACCGCCGCGGCTGAGCTGCGTGAGAGTGTCGTTCAGTTTCGCCAGGTTGTCGGCCCCGCTGCCCTGGCCCGACAGCGCCGCATGCACCGCCTGCACGAAATCGCTGGAAACCTGGTTGTAGCGTCGGCCGGTGATGGTCGAAGGCCGTGCGACGACATTGTTAAGGACCTGGCTGAATACCGCCACCATGGGATCGTTCTTCAGATCGGGATCCTCATAGAGCGGCTTCAGCGTCGGATTGAAGGCGCCCTTCTTCCAGCGGCGCTTCTCCTCGTCCTTGCCGGCGAGATAGAGGATGAGATCGACGGCTTCCTGCGGATGCTTCGAATAACGCGAGACCGCCAGCGATTGACCACCGAGGACCCCGACGCTGTTCGCGCCATCGCCATGCGGCAAGGGTGCCTCACCGACCTTGTCCTTGACGGGGCTGTCGCCGGTATTGGCGAGCGCCCAGGCATAAGGCCAGTTGCGCATGAAGACCGCCTTACCGGACTGAAAGACGCCGCGCGCACCCTCTTCGTCATAGTTCAGTACGCCTTCCGGCGAGATGGTGCCGATCCAGCCGCGCGCCCGGTCGATCGCCGCGGCCGCCTGCGCGTTGCTGACGGTGACCTGCCCATCCTTGCCGATGATCGTGCCGCCGCCGCTGCTGGCGATCCATTCGAGGGCGTTGCAGGTGAGGCCTTCATAGGCCCGGCCTTGCCAGACATAGCCCTGCATCCCGCTGCCTTCGCCGGCCGTGACGGCCTTCGCCGTTTCCTCCAATTCCGCCCAGGTCTGCGGCACTTTGCGGTGATATTTGTCGAGCAGGTCCTTGCGGTAATAGAGCAACCCGGTATCGACGAACCAAGGCAAGGCGATCAGCTTGCCGTTGACCGTGTCGTTCTGGATGAGACTGGGCGAGTAGTCGTCCTGGTCGTCCGGCTTGATGAACTGGTTGAGATCGAGAAAGTCGTTGGCGAGGATTCCCGGCCAGACCGCGTCGATCTGGAAGATATCGACATCCGTGGAATGCGCGGCCAGCAGGCTCTGATAGAGGCCGAGGCGCTCATTGGCATCGGCCGGCGTCGAGACCAGGTTGACCTCGTTGCCGGTCTTTTTCGCCCAAGCCTGCGCGCCGGTGCGGCAGAGCTCCATCTCGATGCCCAGCGAGCTGCAGGAGATCGAAACGGTGACTTTCGCCTCCGCTGGCACGGTGAGAGTACCAGCAAGGCAGGCTATAGCGGCGAACAGGGAGGCTGCACGCAACATAGGCTCCTCCGAGGAATTGGTCCCGGAGAAACCCATGCAGACCGGGCTTGGTTCCGCAGTGCCGTCTTGTGGAAATCCGAATCAGCCGCGAAAAGGCAGTGGCGGCTATCGCGAGAGGCCGCAGGCCACCGATGAGAAGCCGGAACGACGGCCGTTGAAAGCCGCGACATCGTCGGTGACCCAGAGCTGCAGGCGGTCGAACGGATCGGACGCGTGGAATTGCGCTGCGCTCGCTGGCGCTTCGGCCCTCACCGTGATCGCGATGTAGGTCGGCGGCGGCGTGCCCGGCGCCCGTTCGAAGAGATCGCCCCTGTCGTCCCAACCCTCGACGTAGCCGACCTCCAGGCCGTGGATCCGCAGCGGCTTCGTCACCGGGAAGACCGGTGCGCCGTCGAGCATGGTCGTGCGCGTCGTCGCGATCCATCCGTCGTGCTGCAACGCATGGATCAGCGCGCCCGGATCGAAGTCCTTGTCGCAGGAAAGAGCCGCTTCCAGATCGGCGATGGAATCAGCATCGGCCCACCGCGACGGGAGCAGAAACAACGCGGCACAGACCAGGATCTGGGCCAACCGAGCATACGGCCGCCGCCTCACAGATGGATGGTCGAGCTCGCGATCGCGAGAGCGGCTTCTTTGATCGCCTCGTTGTAGGTGGGATGGCCGTGGAAGGCGCGCGCGATGTCTTCCGCCGAAGCCTGGAATTCCATCGCCATCACGCATTCATGGATCAGCGAATCGGCCTGCGCGCCGAGGATATGAGCGCCGAGCAGACGGTCGGTCTTGGCATCCGCCAGCAGCTTCACGAAGCCGTCCGTCTCGCCCGCACCCTTGGCGCGGCCATTGGCGAGGAACGGGAACTTGCCGACCTTATAGGCGATGCCGGCGGCCTTCAGCTCTTCCTCGGTCTTGCCAACCGAGGCGAGTTCCGGGGCGGTGTAGACAATGTTCGGGCAGGTCTCGTAATTCACATGGCCGGCTTGGCCCGCCATCATTTCCGCCAAGGCGACGCCTTCTTCTTCGGCCTTATGCGCCAGCATCTGACCGGCGATCACGTCGCCGATCGCGTAGATGCCGGGGATATTGGTCCGGAAATGCCCATCGGTCTTGACCCGGCCCTTCGCGTCACGCTGCACGCCGGCCATTTCGAGCCCGAGGCCCGAGACATAGGGGCGGCGACCGACGCAGACCATCACGACATCGGCGGCCAATGTCTCGGCGGTGCCGCCCTTGGCAGGCTCCATGGTCAAGGTCAGGCGATCACCATCGGGCTTCACGCTGGTCACCTTCGTGCTGAGCTTGAAAGCCATGCCCTGCTTGGTCAGCAGCTTCTGGAATTGCTGGCCCACTTCGCCGTCCATGGTGGGCACGATGCGGTCGAGGAACTCGACCACGGTCACCTGAGCACCGAGCCGACGCCAAACGGAGCCGAGCTCAAGACCGATGACGCCGCCGCCGATCACCACCAGGTGGTTGGGCACCTTCTCCAGCACCAGCGCGCCGGTCGAGGTGACGATGCGCTTCTCGTCGATCTCGATCCCGGCGAGCGGGGTCGGCTCGGAGCCGGTGGCGATCACGATATGCTTGGCGGAAATGGTTTCCCCCGAGCCCGGCGCGGAGAGCACCTCCACCTTGCCGTCGCCCAGCAGGCGGCCGGTGCCCTTCAGATAGGTGACCTTGTATTTCTTGAATAGGAATTCGACGCCTTTGGTCAGATCGGTGACCACCTTGTCCTTGCGGGACTGCATGGTCTTCAAATCCAGGCCCGCTTTCTCCACGATGATGCCGTGGGGCGCCAGATGCCGCGCCACCTTGTCATATTCCTCGGAGGAGGAGAGCAGAGCCTTCGAGGGAATGCAGCCTATGTTGAGGCAGGTGCCGCCCAAGGCGCCGCGATTTTCGACGCAGGCCGTCTTCAACCCGAGTTGCGCCGATTTGATGGCGCAAACATAGCCGGCCGGACCCCCGCCGATGATCAACACGTCGAAAGTCTGCTCGACCATATCTCGATTTCCCGATGGCATTGTTGGAAGCTCAGTTCGAAATCAGCAGGACGGCGCGTTCACCGTCATAGATCGCCATGTCCATGAAATCCGCATGGCTGGCGGCGCGCGCGGTCTGCGATGTCGGCGTCTGGCGCTTGGATCGCGTGATCCATGGATCGTTGACATAGACGTTCCCAGCATCGACGGCGCTGATTGCCACCCAATGCGGACCATTATCGCCGTGGAACAGATCGGTCGAGACCAGCACCAGCGGCACGGCGCCCACAGCGATGGCGGAAGCGAGGTCGCTCACGTTCCAGCGCCGGACCTTGGACGGGATTCGCGCCGATTTCACCAGCTTCTCGTCTTCCCGCTGGATGAGATCGGAAACCACGCGTTTCGGCTTCTGCTTCTGATAGCCGAGCAGGAAGGATCCGCGATGGCTGAGCCAGAGCTCGGCCTGGAATCCGCGCCGCCAGGCCGCCAAAGCGAGGCCGTAGGGGCTAGAGCCCGGATGGCCGTCGCCCATGAAAACCGTGTTCGCCTCGCGCCAGAGCTGCATCTCATGCGCGCGGTCGATCGGCTGACGGCGATCCAGCGCCTTCATCGCCATCATCAGCGAGGAAGGTCCGCAGGTGAAGTTCAGACTCTGACTATAGTAAGGCAGTTTCCGGCCGATCCGCCCGCCGGCGTTGTTCTTCGCGGCGGCGGACCGAGCCGGTTTCTTGGAAACCAGATTCAGAGTTCGAGCAGCAGGCGCTGCGGATCCTCGAGACATTCTTTGATCCTGACCAGGAAGGTGACCGCTTCGCGTCCATCGACGATGCGGTGATCGTAGGAGAGCGCCAGATACATCATCGGCCGCGCCTCGATCTTGCCGCCTTCGACCACCATCGGTCGCTGCTGGATCTTGTGCATGCCGAGGATGCCGGATTGCGGCGGGTTCAGGATCGGCGTGGACATCAGCGAGCCATAGACGCCGCCATTGGAGATCGTGAAGGTGCCGCCGGTCAGCTCGTCGATCGAGAGCTTGCCTTCGCGGGCGCGCCTTCCGTATTCGGTGATCTTGGCCTCGATGCCGGCGATGGTCATCTTGTCGGCATCGCGCACCACCGGCACCACCAGGCCCTGCTCGGTGCCCACGGCGACGCCGATGTCGTAGTGGTTCTTGAAGATGATGTCGTTGCCGTCGATCTCGCCATTGACCGCCGGCACTTCCTTCAGCGCCTGGATCGCGGCGCGCACGAAGAAGCCCATGAAGCCGAGCTTCACCTTGTGGCGCTTCTCGAAGCCTTCCTTGTATTTCTCGCGCAGGGACATCACCGCGCCCATATCCACCTCATTGAAGGTGGTGAGCATGGCCGCGTTGTTCTGGGCCTGCTTCAGGCGTTCGGCGATGCGGCGGCGCAGCCGGGTCATCGGCACGCGTTCTTCATTGGCGGTCAGCGGGCGCGGCACATGCGGTTCGGACGGAACCGGCGCCGGCGCCGGGCGCGCAGCAGCGGCGGCAGGTTGGGCGGCCGGTTTGTTGGCCATGAAATCAATGACGTCGCCCTTGGTCAGGCGGCCGTCCTTGCCGGTACCGGCGACATCGCCGGGATTGACGCTGTTCTCGACCGCCATCTTGCGCACCGCCGGACCATTACGGTCCTCGCCATTGGCGGCCGGAGCGGGCGCCGCGGCTGGTGCTGCTGCGGGTTGCGGCTCCGGAGCCGCCTTCTTGCCGATCGGTGCCGGGCCCGGCGTTTCCGGGGAAGCCGTCGTTGCCGAGCGTGCCGGCGGTGTCGCCACCGCGCCATCGCTGATCGAGCCGAGCACGGCTCCGATCGGCACTACGGCGCCCGCATCGGCGTTGATCTCGCCCAAAGTGCCGGCAGCCGGCGCATAGACTTCCTGGGTGACCTTGTCGGTTTCCAGTTCCAGCAACGGCTCGTCGGCCTTCACGGCATCGCCGACCTTCTTCATCCACTTTGAAACCGTGGCCTCGGTCACCGATTCGCCCAAGGCCGGCACGACGATCTGGGTCATTCCATCACCTCAATGAGACAGGTCGTTCGCGTCATCGTCACTCGGCCGCCGATTGTTGGAGCTCGGTACCGAGAGTGAGCGCTTCATTGACCAGCTTGGTTTGCTCTTTGACATGGCGCTTGAAGAGGCCGGTCGCGGGCGAAGCCGCCGCCGGCCGGCCGACATAGCGCAGTCGGTTCTGCTTCGAGCCCATCCCTTCCATCATCGCCTCGATCTCCGGCGCGACGAAACTCCAGGGCCCCATGTTCTTCGGCTCTTCCTGGCACCAGGCGATCTCGGCACCGGGGAACCGCTCCAGTTCGGCGGCAAGCGCCTTGCCCGGGAACGGGTAAAGCTGCTCGACGCGCATCAGATAGACTTCCTTCTGATTCCGCTGTTCGGCTTCCTGCAGCAGGTCGTAGTAGACCTTGCCGGAGCAGAGCACGACGCGCTTCACCTGCTTCGGATCGAGATCCGGGCGGTCGTCCCAGAGGACGCGATGGAAGCTGGTGCCGGGGCCGAACTCGCTCAGCTTGGAGATGCAGCTCTTGTGCCGAAGCAGGGATTTCGGCGTCATCATCACCAGCGGCTTGCGGAACGAGCGGCGCAATTGTCGGCGCAGCACGTGGAAGTAATTCGCCGGCGTTGTCGCGTTCACCACCTGCATGTTGTCTTCGGCGCAGAGCTGGAGATAACGCTCGAGCCGGGCCGAGGAATGCTCGGGGCCTTGGCCCTCATAGCCATGGGGTAGCAGCATGACGAGGCCGCTCATGCGCAGCCATTTGCTCTCGCCCGAGGAGATGAACTGGTCGATGATGACCTGGGCGCCGTTGGCGAAATCGCCGAACTGCGCCTCCCAGAGCACCAGCGCCTTGGGATCGGCGAGGCTGAAACCGTATTCGAAGCCGAGCACGCCGGCTTCGGAAAGCGGGCTGTTGATGATCTCCAGCAGCGCCTGGCCTTCGCGGATATTGTTCAGTGGGACATATTCGTCCTCGTTCTCCTGGTCGATCAGCACCGCATGGCGCTGGCTGAAGGTGCCGCGCTTGCAGTCCTGGCCGGAGAGGCGGACCGTGTAGCTCTCGTCGAGCAACGTGCCGAAGGCGAGCGCCTCGGCGGTGGCCCAGTCGATGCCCTCGCCCTTCTTCAGCATCTCCTCTTTCTGGCTGAGCTGGCGGGCGATCTTGCGGTTGACGTTGAAGGTGGCCGGCACCCCGCTCAGCGCCTTGCCGACCAGCTGCAGCTTGTCGAGGGAGACCTCGGTCGAGCCGCGGCGATCGTCGCCGGACGCGACTTCCATGCCGCTCCAGGCCCCTTCGAGCCAATCCGCCTTGTTCGGCTTGAAGGATTGCGAGAGCTCGAATTCCGAATCCAGCCGCGCCTGGAAGTCGTTGACGACCTTGTCGGCCTCTTCCTGGGAGATCGAACCTTCGTCGAGCAGCCTCTGCGCATAGATCTGGCGGGTGGTCGGGAGTGCCGCGATCTTCTGATACATCAGCGGCTGGGTGAAGGCCGGCTCGTCGCTCTCGTTATGGCCGTAGCGGCGATAGCAGAACATGTCGATGACGACGTCGCGCTGGAACTCCTGGCGGAATTCCATGGCAAGCCCGGAGCAGAACAGCACCGCTTCCGGATCGTCGGCATTCACGTGGAAGATCGGCGCCTGCACGCTCTTCGCGATGTCCGAGCAATAGGGGCCGGAACGCGAGGCGACGGGATTGGTAGTGAAGCCGATCTGGTTGTTGATGATGAAATGGACCGTGCCGCCGGTCTTGTAGCCGTCGAGCTCGGAGAGATCGAGGGACTCAGGCACCAGGCCCTGGCCGGCGAAAGAGGCGTCGCCATGGATCAGCAGCGCCATCACCGCTTCGCGCTTCTTGTCGTGGCGCTGATCCTGCTTCGCCCGCACCTTTCCGAGCACCACGGTGTTCACACATTCGAGATGCGAGGGATTGGCGGTCAGCGAGAGATGGACGATATGACCGTCGAATTCCCGGTCGGCCGAGGTGCCGAGATGGTATTTGACGTCCGCCGAACCCTGCACATCCTCGGGATTGGCGGGATTGCCCTGGAATTCGGAGAAGATCGCGGCGAAGCGCTTGTTCATGAAGTTGGTGAGCATGTTCAGCCGGCCGCGATGGGCCATGCCGAC
>DASYDA010000171.1:0-3389 GCA_036499865.1 Dongiaceae bacterium
CTGCTCGATCTCGGCGTGCGCAGGATGACGTTGCTCTCCAACCGCAAGAAGACCATCGTCGGCCTGGAGGGCTATGGGCTCTCGGTCGAGGGCGAGCGGCCCATTCCGCTCGACATTTCCTGATTCGAGAATTCCCGAATAAGATTTCCTGACTGAGGGTTTCATGGCGAAAAAGCCGCATATCATGGTCGTGGAAGCACGCTTCTACGCCGACATCTCGGATGCGCTGTTTGAAGGTGCCGAGCGTGCCTTGAAGAAGGGTGGAGCGACTTCGGAACGCTTTGCCGTCCCGGGCGCCTTGGAGATCACCGGTGCCATCCGTCTCGCCGTCGAGGCGCAGCGCGAAGGCAAGCTGAAGAAACCATTCGACGGCTATGTCGCCCTGGGTTGCGTCATTCGCGGCGAAACCACGCATTACGAATCGGTGTGCCAGGAAAGCGCACGCGGCTTGACCGACCTGACGACACAATTTGGTATTTGCATCGGCAATGGTATCCTGACCGTCGAAAACGACGAACAGGCCTGGGCTCGCGCCCGGGTGAGCGAGAAAGACAAGGGCGGCGGAGCCGCGGAAGCCTGTCTCGCTTTGATCGAAATCCGCCGAAAGTTGGGGCTTTAGCGTGGCCGAGACTCCCAAGCCACAAGATCGCGCTATGGAACGCAGAGCCGCGCGGCTCGCCGCCGTGCAGGCACTCTATCAGTGGGAACAAGGCGGCGGCGGCGCGGCGGCGATCATCCGCGAGTTCTCCGATCACCGGATCGGCAAGAATGTGGACGGGGTCGAGCTGCCCCAGGCCAATCACAAGCTGTTCGACGATCTGGTGCGCGGCACCATCGAGCATGCCGGCGAGCTCGACGACATGGTGGCCGGCGTCCTCACCGAGGATTGGAGCGTCGAGCGGCTGGAATCGATCCTGCGTGCGGTGCTGCGCTGCGGGGCCTACGAAATCTCGCATCGAACCGACATCCCCCCCAAGGTCGCGATCAGCGAATACCTTGCCGTCGCCGATGCCTTTCTCGGCGACAAGGAGACCTCTCTGGCAAACGGCGTGCTGGACAAGCTCGCCCATCTGCTTCGGCCGGCGGAAATGGAACAGGTGCGCGGCGGTGCAGGCCAAGCTCGCCGGTGAATTCGCGCTGATCGAAAAGTACTTCGCGCCGCTCGCGAAAGGCTTCGCGGGCGCGGTCAATCTTGAGGACGATGCCTGCACCTACCTGCCGCCGGCGGGAAAGGAGCTGGTCATTACCGCCGATGCGCTGGTGGAAAACCGCCATTACCTCTCCAGCGATCCACCGGATTGCATCGCGAAGAAGATGCTGCGGGTCAATCTCTCCGATCTCGCCGCTAAGGGCGCGCGGCCGGTCGGCTATCTGATGACAACCGCGTTCGGTCCCGATATCGACGAAGCCTGGGTCGCGAAATTCGCCAGCGGTCTTGCGGAGGACCAGGCGCTTTTCGGCATTTCCCTCATGGGCGGAGATACGGTGGCTACGCCGGGACCGACGACGTTGTCGGTCACCGCCATCGGCACAGCGCCGATCGGGAAGGCGCTGCGGCGCGGCGGCGCCCAGCCCGGCGACCGTCTCTTCGTGACGGGCACCATCGGCGACGGGTTGTTGGGGCTGCGCGTGCTGCAGGGGGCGCTGGTGGGATTGGAAGCCGGTCATGCCCGTTTCCTGACCGGACGAAACCAGGTGCCGCAACCCCGAACCGATACCGGTCCGGCTCTGTTGGAAACCGGTATCGTCCATGCCGCGATGGATATCTCCGACGGGTTGGTGGCGGATGCCGGCCATATCGCCGAGGCCTCGCATTGCGGATTGGTGATCCGAGCGGATCGCGTCCCGCTATCGCCGGCGGCGAGCGAAGTCCTGGCCGCCGATCTCGATCTCCTGGAGAGTCTTCTCACCGGCGGCGACGACTACGAGATTCTGTTCACGGCCCGCGACGCCGCGCCTCTGCAAGAGGTGGCAAGGAAGACCGGGGTGCCGATCACGGAAATCGGTGAAGTCGTCACCGGCTCCGGCGTCAGCGTGGTCGATCGCGATGGAGCCGTGCTGCCTCTCAAGCAAACCGGCTTCCAACATTTCTAGCCGGAATTTCTAGATCGCGAGGCCGGCGGCCCGCAGTTCCGCCAGCGCCGAGCCGTCATTCTTGAACAAAATGGCCTTCAATCCGACCTTGCGCGCGCCTTCGATATTGGCCGGTGAATCGTCCAGGAAGGCGCAGTTTTCCGCCGGTTTTCCGATCACGCCGAGCAGATGGTGGAAGATCGCCGCATCCGGTTTTCCCATTTTGAGCTGGCCGGAGACGGCCGTGTAGGCCATGCGGGAGAGGAACGGCATCACCGGCCGGCTCGCCTCGAAGGTTTCCGCCGACCAATTGGTCAGTCCGTAACAGGGAATACCCTTTGCCGTCACGCGGTCCAGGATGTCGTGGCCCTCGGCGACCGGTCCGGACAGCATTTCACCGAATCGCCCGTGATAGGCGCGGATCAGATCGGCCTGGTCGGGATGGAGCGCGATCCGCTCGGCGATCGCCTCGGCGAAGGTGCGGCCGAGATCCTGTTGATGGTTCCATGCCGCATTGCAGATTTCATCGAGGAAGCGCCGGCGCTGGGCGGCATTGGGAATCAGGCTCCGGTAGAGGTTTTCCGGATTCCAGCCGATCAGCACATTGCCGAAGTCGAAAATCATCGCCTCGATGGTCACCGGGGTTGAACTCCCATGGTTCATTGGCTTCTCTCGGGTTTCCGCGTCGTATAGACTGCCGGCACGATTGACAAGCTCGAATGGTAGGGGGCTCCCGGTCGGGCCGAATGAAGAAAATACTGATCATCCTCGTCTTCTTGCTGCTGCTCGGCGGAGCAGGCGGTGCGGCATGGTGGTTCTATTTCCGCAAGGATCCCAACGCGCCCCCGCCGCCACCCCCGCCGCCGCAATTGTCGCAACTCGCGATCCCGGTCGATGCCAATGACAGCATGACCGTCTCCGTCATCAAGAACGGACAGATAGACCGTGCCTTCTTCTTCCGCTTCGCGCTGACCTTCGACGATCCGAAGAAAGCCGAGAAGGCGAAGCAGATCATGCCCGAACTGATCAACGATTTTCAGGTCGAATTGCATTCGCTGCTGGCGCGCAAGCTGGTCGAGGACAGCAACTACAATCTCGATCTGCTGCAGCAGCAGCTTCAGAAGGTCTGCGACAAGCGTCTTGGGCCCGGCATCGTTTACAAGGTTTCGATCACCAATATGGAACAGGCCGAGGGGTCGAAGTAACACCTGCGGCGAGAGGGACGTCCATGGCTGATGAGGCGCATGAGGAATACGGCGACCGGATGCTGAAGCTGCTTCAGATCATGTGGGGCGAAGGCTTTTTATCGCCGGGCG
>DASYDA010000172.1:0-4634 GCA_036499865.1 Dongiaceae bacterium
TCGAGCCTGGCCGGCATCCTGCTGCAGACGCTTTGTGTCCGGCTGGGGCTGGTGGCGGAACGCGATCTGGCGCGGCTCTGCCGCCAGCGCTATCCCCGCAACATCGCGCTCGGCCTCTGGGTCTTCGCGGAACTCGCCATCATCGCCTGCGACATCGCCGAGGTCCTGGGCTCGGCTCTGGCGCTCAACCTGCTGTTCCATCTGCCGCTCTGGATCGGCGTGCTGGTCACCGGCCTCGACACGCTGATCGTGCTCGGTTTGAAGGGCCATGGTTTCCGGCAATTGGAAGCGATCGTGCTCGGCCTGGTCGGCACCATTTTCGTCTGCTTCACCATCGAGATTATCATGCTGCGGCCGGCTTTCGCCGATATCGCCACCGGCCTGATCCCGCAGCTTCGCCTGGCCACCGATCCCCATGCGGTCTATCTCGCCGTCGGCATCGTCGGCGCCACGGTGATGCCGCACAATCTCTATCTCCACAGTTCGATCGTGCAGACCCGCGCGGTCAAGGACCGGGTCAACGACAAGCGCGACGCCATCCGCTGGGCGACCATCGACATCGTGGCGGCGCTGCTGTTGGCGATGCTGGTCAATGCCGCGATCCTGATTGTCGCGGCGACCGCCTTCAATGCCACCGGCAATGCCGCGGTCAGTGAGATCGACGAGGCCTATCGCCTGCTGCAGCCGATCGCCGGTCCTGCCGCGGCCGTGTTGTTCGGCGTGGCTCTCCTGGTCTCCGGGCAGAGCTCGACCTTCACCGGCACCATCGCCGGCCAGATCATTCTCGAGGGTTTCCTCAATCTCAAGATTCCCTGCTATCAGCGCCGGCTCATCACCCGCGCTTTGGCCTTGGGGCCGGCGCTGGTCGGCGTGCTCTGGCTGGGCGAGGGCTCGGTCGGAAAACTCCTGGTCCTGACCCAGGTCGTGCTGACCGCTCAGCTTCCTTTCGCGATCTGGCCGCTGATCCGTTTCACCAGCGATCGCACCCTTATGGGTCCGTTTGCGAGCGGGCCCATCCTGAAAGCCTCGGCTTGGGTGATTTTCACGATGATCCTGCTGGCCGATATCTGGCTGATCGCGGGCTTGGCCTAAAGGCAAGAGGCGCGGGGATTCGTCTTAAGGATAAATTCTCCTTAATTTTGTTGTTAACCCTCTTCACCGATTGTGCGGCGCAACCTTCGCCTTTACTCTTTGTTAAGGGATGAACTGTGGCTCATGCTGTCCGCACGCGGATGGGGGAAATCGATGCGTAAATTGTTGTCTGCAATCGTCGCCGCTGGCGCGCTCGCTCTTTCTGCGGCCGCCGCTCAAGCGGCCACCTACGACTACACTTTTTCGGCAGACAATTTTCAGTCCCAATGCTGCGGCGGCACGCCGAGTCCCACGAGCGTGAGCGGATCATTCTCCGTCAATTTCGATCCCTCCGGGGGCTCGTTCACCAACCGGACAGCCGGTATCACCTTCACCACCAGCGATCTCACGGTGGATGGCACGCTTGCCTTCAGTTTTGACGCCTCGAGCGGCAAGCTGACGCTGGGCTCCTTGATCGGAGACGGAGCGGATGCCGTGAAGGCGGGCCACAACGATTTTTCCTTCGTCATTGTTGACTTCTTGAACAACCCGTCCACGTTGCAGTTTCTCTATGCGCAAGGCGCCGGCACCTTTGTCAGCTACTCGCCGAATGTGAGCGTGGCGGCGACGCCGATTCCGGCCACCTTGCCGCTGATGGCCAGCGCTCTTATCGCGCTTGGCGGCTTCGGCTACTTCAGGACGCGCCGCGAGAGCGGCGCTTTGCCGGCGGCCGGCATCGCCTGATCCGGGCCAGCGGCGCTGACTCGCGTCAGCTTCCGCCGCCCCAGATATCGGCTTCCCTCCATCCCAGACCCGCGAGATCGTCGGCGCGCAGTGGCGCATCGCTTGCCATGAAGAATTCATCGAGCTGAGGCGGGTTGACCGACGTCCCCGCCAGCATGGCGTGCGCCTGCCCGCGATGATGGATCTGATGCTGGAAAAGATGCAGCAGGACCTGGTCGGTGCGGTCGCTTTGGACATGGTCGCCGCGATTCATCCGCGTCTCTTGGGCCGAAGCGGTTTCGCTGAGCCCGTCGCAAAAGGCGATCAGCCGGTTATCGACCTTGTGCTGTTCGGCCATGAGATCGGTCAGAGTCGGGCAGGGCGATTCGTTTTGCCAGGCTTTAGGCCCCAGGCTCCCGCCTTCCAAGGCATCGACGTAGAACCAATCCACGACGAGATTGTGATTCAAGGTCAGCATGATGCTGGGGAAGAAGCTCACCCGCTTAGCCTGGAATTCTGCATCGCCGAGCTTCGCGCAGGCGTTGAGAAGCCGGTAATTGGCCCAGGCATTGTTGCGGGCCATAGCCCGGAACATGTGGAGGGGAGAGATCGAGGCTGGTAAGTTGGAAGACTGCATCGCGGGATTCCCTTCCTAAGGCGTTTGATACGAGAATGTCCGAGCTTACAGCTGGGTGGTAGGTAATTAAAATTTTAACCTTATTTGCAATTTACCCGGACGCCATTCGTCGGTAGCGTCTGCTCACAGTCTGCGGCTTCGGCCCGTCCATTCGGATCGAGTCGCTACACCGCCGACCGGAATACCGATTGTGAGGATCACCATGCGTTTAAAAGTTTCCCTGTTCGCCGCCGCCGCCGCACTCGTCCTCCCGGTTTGTGCCCAGGCCGCGACCATTACGTCCACCTATTCATTCACCGCTGATAATTTCCACAGCGAACATCTGCCGTCCACGCCGCCGCCGATTTCGTCGATCGCGGGCACCTTCACAATCACTTTCGACCCGACGCAGGCCTCCACGGGCACTGCAGTGTTCAATGTCACCACGGGCTCTCTTCCCAATTCGGGGAATATCCAATTCTCCTTCGATCCCGCGAGCTATGTGAACGGCGGCAATAACTATACCGGCTTCCTCTTGCTGGGTGATGCGCTGAACGGCCTCAATTCGGTCGATGAAACGACGAATGATTTCAGCTTCGCCATCGACAATTTCAGCTCGGGATCGCCGATCGCGAAAATCATCTACGGCAATGCCAGCGGAGACAACTACGACAGCTCCAGTGTGTCGGTGGTCGCGGCAACGCCGATTCCCGCCACCTTGCCGTTGTTGGCGACGGGTATCCTCGGGCTCGTGGGTTTCGGTGTTTATTCTTCGCGCCGCGCCGCGAAGCCGAACGCGGAAGCCGTCCCGGCTTAACAGCTCTTCCACTCGGTTCTTGGCCGGTTCCCTTCTCTGCGGGCGACCCCCGCAGAGAAAGATGGGATTCGTGGCGCTGTAACTCTCATTCTGAATTTAGCGCCGCGACCTCTTCAGGTTAGCGCCGGTTCCAGGTCAACATCCCGATAGCGGCAACTCCGAATTTCGCGGAGCATGCAACGCTCAATAAATCGGCAAAACGCCTGCCGGGATTCGGGTTATCCAATCGCCGATATTTTGGTTCGCATTTTACGCCGGTTCCACTGCGAACAGCGGACTTCTGGCTCTCTCCGGCTTCGGCTATATGGGGATGCGGCGAAAATCCGGGATCGCCGTTCGGCCAATGTGAAGGTGATGGGCGAGCCTCTACGCAGCCCGATCCCGCGGAACCGTTGTGTTCGGTTCCGCGGCATCGATCTCCCGCGCGAGCTTGTGCCCGCTATAGACCGCATGGGCGATCATGCCCGGTGCTTCGGCATCGCCGATGAGATCGACGGTCTGGATGCCGGCTGACGGCCAATCGGCGCGTCGTGCTTGCAGCGCTTCATGAAGCTTTCGCTCCGGCTGGCGTGCGGTGACTGGGATCAAGCCCGCAACCTGGATGCGTTCGCGCGTGCCGGTGTAGAAGCAGGCGAGCTCGGCCGTCTCGCCGTCGAACCCCGCCAGCAATTTGCCGAAGATCAGCCGCGCGCCGCCCTCGATCAGATTCGCCTGGATCCGCCATTGCTCGTTGGTATGCGCGGTCCATTCCGAGACGATCGCGGCCGGCGTCGCGTAGATGACGCTCCGGCCTTCGGCCAGCAGCTTGATGGCCAGGGCGCTCGCCATCACATAGCGTTCGTCGTCATAGATCAGGATCGGCTGCGTTGAAACCGTCGGCAAAACGCCGCGCATGACGTCCTCCGGCGAGAAGACGTTTTTCCGCGCGGGATCGATCGGCGGCGTCGGCGTGAGGCGGCCGAATCCATCCTTGCGCCAGGATGAGCCGGTGGCGAGAACGACATGCGCCGCACCGAATTCGAGGATGCTCTCGGCGCTCATCTCGCTCTCGCGATAGATCTCGACATTCGGCAGTTTCGCGATCTGGC
This sequence comes from Dongiaceae bacterium, assembly GCA_036499865.1. Taxonomy (GTDB): domain Bacteria; phylum Pseudomonadota; class Alphaproteobacteria; order Dongiales; family Dongiaceae; genus Dongia. Next base: position 4,316 of record DASYDA010000172.1, read on the forward strand.
CCTCGCGCCAGTCGCGGACGCGGGCCCATTCCGCGAAGCCGGGGAGGGCGCTTTCCAGGTTGATGCGCCCGCCGAGCCGGCGCTCGCGTTCCGCCAGGGCCACCGAGAAGCCACGCTGGCCAAATGCCCGCGCGGCCTCGAGCCCGGCAGGGCCGCCGCCCACGACCAGCACGCGACGCGGCTCCTGCGCCGGCTTGACCGTCTCCGGATGCCAGCCGCGCCGCCACTCTTCGCCCATGGTCGGGTTCTGCGTGCAGCGGATCGGCGCGTTCAACGAATTGTGCGCGTAGCAGATATTGCAGCCGATGCATTCGCGGAT
>DASYDA010000173.1:0-2038 GCA_036499865.1 Dongiaceae bacterium
CTGGTCGCCAAGGCGAAACAGATCGCCGGCGCGCACTGAGAGCGGCTGAGAGAGTAGAATCCGAATGGCCACCTTTCTCGACTTCGAAAAGCCGATCGCCGAGCTCGAGGGCAAGATCGCGGAACTGCGCCATATCGCGCAGGGCGACGAGGTCAATATCGCCGAGGAAGTCGCCAAGCTGCAGGCCAAGGTCGAACGGCTGACGCGCCAGACCTACGCCAAGCTCACGCCCTGGCAGAAGACCACGGTGGCGCGGCATCCCGAGCGGCCGCATTTCAGCGATTACGTTTCGGCGCTGATCACGGATTTCGTGCCGCTCGGCGGAGATCGCGCCTTCGCCGACGATCGCGCCATCATGGGCGGGCTCGGTCGCTTCCGTGATCGCCCCGTCGCCGTGATCGGCCATGAGAAAGGCAACGACACGACCAGCCGCGTGCGCCACAACTTCGGCATGGCCAAGCCGGAAGGCTATCGCAAGGCGACCCGTCTCATGGAACTCGCCGATCGCTTCAAGCTGCCGGTGGTCACGCTGGTGGATACGCCCGGCGCCTATCCCGGCATCGAGGCGGAAGCGCGCGGGCAGGCCGAGGCGATCGCCCGCGGCATAGAGACCTGTCTCAAGATCGAAGTGCCGCTGGTCTCGGTGATCATCGGCGAAGGCGGTTCCGGCGGCGCCATCGCGCTCGCCGCCGGCAATCATGTGATCATGCTCGAACATTCGGTCTATTCCGTGATCTCGCCGGAAGGCTGCGCCTCGATCCTCTGGCGCAGCGGAGATCAGAAGGAGATCGCGGCGGAAGCCCTGAAGCTGACCGCGGCGGATCTCAAGGAACTCGGCGTGATCGACGAGATCGTGGCCGAGCCCTTGGGTGGCGCGCATCGCGCCAAGGATGAAGCCATCGCGCGCGTCGGCGATGCGATCTTCGGCGCCCTGGAGCGCTTCGACAATATGGATGGCGCCGAGATCAGGAAGCAGCGCCGCGAGAAATTCCTGGAAATGGGCCGCGTGGCACCCGCCGCGTAAGCGATCCGCCGCGTAAGCGATCCGACGGGCAAGCGGGACCCCAGTTCACAAAATTCGTGATCAACCAGAAGCCGCAGGGATTCGTTTTTGGGGTCGTACTACTTGCATCGGGGCACACAACGCGCCCCTAAGATGCAAGGAAGGACCATGCGAATCAATCGTTTAGCCCTGCTGACCGTGAGCGCCCTCACCCTTTCCGGAGCGGCCCTCTCGGGCGCGGCTTGGGCGGATGCCGGCCAAGGCCCCATGAAAGCCGCCGACACCAATGGCGACGGCGTGATCGATCAGAACGAGTTCCAGGCCTCGCGGGATAAGATGTTCCAGTCCCTGGACACCGACAAGGACGGTTTCATCAGCGCTGACGAGCTGAAGGCGGCGGCCGAGAAGATGCATGCCGAATGGGCGCAGAAGCATGCTGATGCCCAAGGGACGACCCAGGGGGGGACGACCCAAGGTACGCAGCAGAACGCCGCCGGCCGCACTGACCGTTTCGCGCAGCGTATGCTGCAGCGGGGCGATATCGACCACGACGGCAAGATCTCGCAGGCCGAGTTCAACACGCAAGGCGATGCGCTCTTCAAGCGCCTCGACAAGAACAGTGACGGCAAGCTCGCCAGCGACGAAATGCGGTCGCATCGCGGCGGGTTCGGCGGCGGGCACTTCTTCTTCGCCCGGATGGACGAGAACCATGATGGCCAGGTCACCCAGGCGGAATTCACCGCCGCCAGCGAAGCGTTCTTCAAGAAGCTCGACAAGAACGGCGACGGCGTGATCACCAAGGACGAGATGCACATGTCCAAGCCGGACACCGACAATTCCGGCGGCCAGACGCAGAGCCAGTGATTCGATCCCGCGATCCGGTTCGGGAATGACGGTTCCCGGACCGGCCTCGGCTCGGATCCTGGTTCGAATCCCGGCTCGAAACACTGACAGGTTTAGCAGCATGGGCGTATCGCAATGCACGAAGTTCGGTCCATAATCGGAGACTGGAGATGTTTGACGGTTCAGTATCCG
>DASYDA010000174.1:0-2712 GCA_036499865.1 Dongiaceae bacterium
CGCGCGCCTCAATCGCTGGCTGGACGGCACCACCCAGGCGCATCCGCCGCCTCTGGTCGCCGGCAAGCGGATCAAGATCCGCTACATGACCCAGATCAAGACCCGCCCCCCCACCTTCGCCTTGTTCGCCGCCAAGGGCGAAGAATTGCCGGACGCCTATCACCGCTACCTGATGAACGGCATCCGCGAGAGCTTCGGCCTTCTGGGTGTGCCGCTGCGCCTGATCCTGCGGAAAGGCGTGAACCCCTTCGATAAGAAGGACGACTGACCCTCGGAGCAACCCGGCTTGCGCGAATTCCGCGGTAAACGTTAGGTTGTTGCCGGGGTAGAGATTTCTATCGGGGGATAGCGTCATGTCTGATTCGGCCGGCGAAGCTGCGGTTCCACAACCTGCCGCGCGCGACTACGGGGTTTATCGCGATCCCACGGCGCTGACGAACGGGCTGAAGGTCATGCTCGCCGTCTCCGTGCTGCTCGGCATGGCCGCGTTGATCTCAGGGAGCATGGAAATGAATCTGCTCCAGGACCTCGCCGACCGCGTCGTGCCGCAGGACGAGATCGGGACGCGCGCCGACGCGAGTGATAGCCGGCAGCAGTTGATCGGCTTCGCGCAGATCGGCTGGTTCATCCTCACCGGCATCATCTTCCTGACCTGGGTCTACCACGCCAATCGGAACGCCCGGGCCTTGGGCGCAACGGACATGCAATGCACGCCGGGCTGGGCGGTCGGCTGGTATTTCGTTCCGTTCGTCAATTTGTGGAAGCCCTATCAGGCGATGCGCGAAATCTGGCAGGCCAGCGTCAGCGCCGGAGACTGGAAATCGGTGCCGTCATCCTCGCTGCTGGGCTGGTGGTGGGCGCTCTATATCGGCAGCGCCATGCTAAATCGGGCCGCCGTTCAGTTTGCCAAGCGGATCGACGGTGTCGACGGTGCGATAACCGCCTCATGGATCCATGACGCCGCCGTCACCGCCGGAATCTCGCTGGACGTCGTCGCCCTGATCATGGTCGGAAAAATCACCGCCAATCAGATATCGCAGTTCAAGCTGGCAGAGGTCTTTTGACGCAGTGAAGTATTTTGCGACCCAGATCGATTTCGATCTCCCGCGCTTTCTGATAGGATCGGCCAACTCTAACTATACGGCTCGGCGCTAGCATCTAACCTTCTGATGTTACAACAAAAAATCACGCTTCAAGCCTCCTCGCCCTTGCGGGTGGCTGTATTGGTCACGCTGGAGCGAGGCAAGGCCGCTGGGGGGCATGTCAAAAGCTGGGAGCGGTTCGCAGAAGTGGCGGCCCTCCGCCCTGAATTGATCGACCTCAGCCTGCATTTCCTGGGCGATCGGGCCGAGGCCGAAACGGTCGCAGAGAACGTCCGGTTCATCGCGCATAAACCGGCCTTCGGCACCCGCGGCCTGAAAGTCTTGGAACAGGGGGCCGGCCATACCGATCTCGCCCGGCAGCATAGCGCACTCCTGCCCTATCTCCGGAAGGCCGATGTGGTTCATGCCACAGACTTCTTCAGCTTCGGCCGCACCGCCCTCGCCTATGCCCGGGAATTCGGCTACGGGCTGACAGCTTCAGTGCAGACCGACGTCCCCCGCTTCACCGAAATCTACGCCGGCGACATCATCAAGCGCCTCGCCGGAAAGCGCCTTGGCACCGCCCTGGTCGATCGATTCCGGCTGCCCGAGCGGATCGCCCGCGGTATGGCGCGTAAACTCGACAGCCAGCTCATGCAATGCGATCGGGTGCTGCTTTCGAAGCCGGAAGACCGGGAGCGGCTGCTCGGCAAGATGCCGGCCCACGCGGCACGCCCGTTCCGCCGCGGGGTCGACCGTGAGCGCTTCCATCCTCGCCATCGCGACCGTGACCGCTTGGCCCGGCAGTTCAATATCCCCGGCGATTGCGTGGTTCTGCTCTTCGCCGGACGGGTCGATGCCAGCAAGAGCGCCCCGCTGATGGCCAATGCCGTCCAGCGATTGGTCGAGGAAGGCTTGAATGTCCACGCCCTGATCGTCGGCGAAGGTCAGGATCGGGACAGAATCAAAGGCTTATTGAAGGATCGGGCCACGCTCCCGGGCAATCTGCCGCAGGGGGAATTGGCTTGGCTCTATGCCAGTTCGGACGTATTTGTCTTCCCCTCCACGACCGAGGTTTCGCCCAACGTGGTGCTGGAGGCCAAAGCCAGCGGTTTGCCGGTCGCAGTGGCGGCGGAACATGGCGGCGGCCAATTCGTCTCGGGGCCGGAACTGGACGGGATCGTCATCGCGAGCCGAAACCCGGTGGACTGGGCCGAGGCGATCCGGCCGCTCACGACGGATCCGGTGCGCCGCGAAGACATTGGCCGACGCGCCCGCCTCTGGATCGAGCGGAAATGGCCCGACTGGGGCGAAGTGCTGGAACAGGATCTGCTGGCGGCCTGGAGCGAGGCGGCGCAATACGGAAGGTATCGTCCATGTCGATCATGAGCGCCATCGGACAAGCGGCCGACGTGATGCGCCTGCTGCCGATCGGAGGGCCAGGCGTCTGCAACATCGCGGTGACGAACGTCTGCAACGCGACCTGCGACTTCTGCAACTACGCCAAGGACAAGGATTTCGTCACCGAGAAAAAGTGGCTGGAACCCGAGCGGGCCAACCGGGCGCTCGATATCCTGCACGCCCGCGGCATCCGCTACATCACCTTCACCGGCGGCGAGCCGATGCTGCA
>DASYDA010000175.1:0-5118 GCA_036499865.1 Dongiaceae bacterium
GGGACCGCCATTCCTATGTCGGGGGCGATTTCAAGGGAGCGGTCGGCATTGTGCCGTCAACCAATGTGCACCCCTGATCAGCCCGGAGACCGTAATCGGTTCGCGGCGGATTTCCAATAGCTTTTTTTGCCGCGAAATATGACCGGAAATCGTGCTGTGGGACGCAGAATTCATGTCCCGGATGAGCCGATTTTGGTCCCATGTCGGAACATCAGGCAGCGCTCGATTCCCGCAAGATCCGCCGCGGACCCGGCCTCTTCCAGGCCGGCCTCCCGTAGGATCCGGCAAACCGCCTCGCCTTGGTCCTGGCCGATCTCCAAGGCCAAAAGACCGCCTGTTTTCAGAAGGCGCGCAGCATCGGGCGTCAATCGGCGGTAAGCATCCAATCCGTCCTCGCCGCCGTCCAAAGCAAGCTTTGGATCATGTTCCGCCACTTCGGGTTCCAGCTCCTTCAGTGCTGAAGTTTCGATATAGGGCGGATTGGAAATAATAACATCGAATTGGTCGGACTTAATGTCGCGGCCCCAATCGCCAATCGTGAAATGAGCCCTCTGGCTAAAGCCGAGCGCCTCCGCATTCGATCGCGCGACAGCGAGGGCTGCCTCGCTGATATCGACGCCCACCCCCTGAGCGTTCGGCAGTTCGGAAAGCAGAGCCAGGAGGAGACAACCGGTCCCGGTCCCGAAATCGAGAATGCGCAGCGGCAGATTGCGATCATCGATGCGCGCGAGCACGGCCTCGATCAGCGTTTCGCTGTCCGGCCTTGGATCGAGCGTATCTCCCGTGACGCGGAAATTGAGCGACCAGAACTCGCGCGAGCCGAGGATCTTCGAGATGGGCTCGCGCTGGACGCGCCGTGCGACCAGGCGTTCCATCTCGGAGGATTGATCCTGGGCGAGCGTGCGCTCCGGGAAGCCGATGATGGAGGCGCGCGACAGGCCGGTGGCGGCCGCCAGCAGCAACCGCGCTTCGGCCTGGGGCCGCGATATTCCACCTTTTCCGAGGCGATCGGTCGCACGGCGCAACATGGCGCCGACGGAATCGTGCCCGGGATTGCGGGCATAGGCGCTGGGCCGTCTCATTCGATTTCCGCCAGGCGTTCGGCCTGATCGTGGGCGATCAGCGCCTCGACCAATTCGTTGAGCTCGCCTTCCATCACCCGGTCCAACTTATAGAGCGTCAGGTTGATGCGGTGGTCGGTGCAGCGCCCTTGCGGGAAATTATAGGTGCGGATGCGCTCGGACCGATCGCCACTGCCGACCTGGCTTTTGCGGTTCTGGGCGCGTTCGGCGTCTTTCCGGTGCCGTTCCAGGTCATAGAGACGCGCCCGCAAGACCTTCAGAGCCTTGGCTTTGTTCTTGTGCTGTGACTTTTCGTCCTGCTGCTGCACCACGAGGCCGGTCGGGATATGCGTGATCCGGACCGCGCTGTCCGTGGTGTTGACCGACTGGCCGCCGGGGCCGCTGGAGCGGAACACATCGATCCTGAGATCCCTTTCGTCGATCTGGATATCGACTTCCTCGGCTTCGGGCAGAACCGCCACGGTTGCCGCCGAGGTATGGATGCGGCCGGACGCTTCGGTTTCCGGAACCCGCTGCACGCGATGGACACCGGACTCGAATTTCAGCCGAGCAAAGACATTGCGTCCGGAGATCGTCGCGATCGCTTCCTTGTAGCCGCCGAGGCCGGTCTCGTTCACCTCCATCGGCTCGAATTTCCAGCCCTTCAAGGTGGCGTAGCGCGCATACATGCGGAAGAGGCTGGCGGCGAACAAGGCCGCCTCTTCCCCGCCGGTGCCGGCGCGCACTTCGAGGATGGCGTTGCGCTCATCGGCCTCGTCCTTCGGCAGCAGCATCAGCTGCACATTCCGCTCCAGTCCCGGCAGGCGCTCCTGCAGGGCGGTGCGTTCGTCCTCGGCCAGGGCCTTCATTTCCCGCTCGCCGGCGGGATCGGCGATCAATTGCTGAAGATCCGCGGATTCGCGTTCCGCCGCGCGCAATTCGCGGATCGCCTCAACCACCGGCCCCAAATCGGCATATTCCTTCGAGAGCTTCGCGAAGCTCTGGGCGTCCTTCGGCCCCTCGCTTGCCATCAAGGCGGCAATTTCATCATAGCGTTTCGCGACGCGGTCGAGCATTGCGTTCAGTGCCACGTTATTCCTCTTTGGCCCCTTTCGGTTCCGGTTCGCCGATGCCGAACAATCTCAGCGCGGCGTCCTCCAAGCCGGAATCCGGCGCGGATTCGCGGATCGCCACCATCGGCCGATGCAGCAGACGGCTGATCAGGCGCCGCGTTGCCTCGGCGGCATCCAGGCCGGGCTGCTCGGTCAGCAACCTTTCGCGCTCGGCCTCGAAATGCGCCTTCAAAGCGGAAAGTGCCGGAGCCATGGCGCGCGCGTCGAATTGGCGCTCGAAGCCGGCAGCCGTCAGATCGATGATGTCCCACGCCGCCTTGGCGGCCGCCTCTCGCTCGTGCCGGCCGCGCATGGCCAGGCGTTCGAGATCGTCGAGGCTATAGAGGAAAGCATCGTTCACGTCATTGACCTTGGGATCGATGTCTCCCGGCACCGCGAGATCCACGAAGAGCATCGGCGCACGCCGGCGCACCCTGACGGCGGCCTTGACTTGGTCCGCGGTGATCGCCGTGCGCGGCCCGTCGAGCGCGCCCAGCGTGATATCGGCGTCGGGCAGCAATCTCGGCAATTCGTCCAGGGTCGCGGCATGGGCGCCGCGATGCCGGGCAGCCCAGGCTGCCGCGCGTTCGGCGCTGCGGTGCACGATTGTCCAGCGCGTGAGCCCGGCTTCGATCAGATGTTGCATGACGAACTCGCCAAGCTCGCTGTCGCCGAGGATCAGCCCGGAGATATTCCCCGGTGCGCCGAATACCTGCCGGCAAAGCGCCGTCACGCAGGCCGCCATGGAGACCGATTCCTGGGCGATATCGGTTTCGGCCCGCACCTTCTTACCGACCGAAATCGCCGAGCGGAACACGGCGTCCAGGTCCGGCCCGAGCAGACCCAGCCGCGAGGCGATGCGATGGGCATCCTTCACCTGCGCCAGGACCTGCGGTTCACCCAGGATCTGCGATTCCAGCGACGCCGCGACCGCGAAGGCATAGCGCAAGGCCTGACCGCCGGTGAAAAGATGGAGCTGCGGCCCGACCTCGGCCACCGGCAGGTCCGCCGCTTCCGCGATCAGCTCGGCAAGCTGGGGTGCCACGGCTCCGGGATCATCGACGACGGTCCAGACTTCGCAGCGGTCGCAGGTCGCCATCACCGCGGCCTGATCAAGCCCGATCTCGCGGCAACGCATCGCCAATCGAAGCTGGTCGGCTTCGGTTCCCTGCAGCCGGTCGCGCAACAATTCAGGTGCGTCCTTGTGGTTGGCGCCGACGATCAAGAATGTCTTCGAGCCTATCCCAAGCGGCTACCTGTAGGTTTCGAGAGCTTCCGCCAGTTTGTCCAAGGCAATCTGGCTTTGCGCTCCGGTTGTGAGGTCGCGCAACGTCGCGAGATTGGCATCGAGCTCGTTGTCACCGAGGATGACCGCGACCGAGGCGCCGATCTTGTCGGCCCGCTTCATGCGCTTGCCCATATTGCCGAAAAATCCGAGATCGACGGCGAAATCGCCGCGGCGGAGGTCGCCGGCCAGCGCCAGCGCCTTCTTTTCCGCCCGTTCACCCATCGGCACCAAGGCGATCGGCCGGCGCGCCGGCGGCGTTTCCTTGAGCAGCATGGCGCAGCGCTCGATGCCGCTGGCCCAGCCGGCGGCCGGGGTTTCGGGCCCGCCCATCATCGCCGCAAGCCCGTCATAGCGGCCGCCGCCGAGAACCGTCTTCTGGGCGCCCAGATCATCGCAGGTGATCTCGAAACAGGTATGACTGTAATAGTCGAGGCCGCGCACCAGTCGGGGATTGAGCGTGAAGCCGATGCCGAGCGTGGTCAGGCCCTCTTTAACCTTGTCGAAAAAGACCCGGCTGGTCTCGTTGATGTATTCGGAATAGCTCGGTGCCGCGGCCACCAGCTTCTGGTCGCCCTCATCCTTGGAATCCAGGATACGCAGCGGATTCTTCTCCAACCGCTCAAGACTATCCTTGGAAAGCTTGTCGCGATGCGCCGAAAAGAAATCCACCAAGGCACGGCGATAGGTCGTACGGCTTTCGGTGTCGCCCAGCGTGTTCAATTCCAATTGGCAGCGATCCCAGGCGCCGAGCCGGCGCAGGAACTCGACGCCGACCGCGATGACCTCGACGTCAGCGCCCGGTTCCTTGGGGCCAAGCAGCTCGACGCCGGTCTGATGGAACTGCCGCAGCCGGCCCTTCTGCGGCCGCTCGTAGCGGAACATCGGGCCCGAATAGAAATATTTGAGAGGCAGGTGCTGGCTCAAGCCGTTCGAAAGCAGCGCCCGCACCACGCTCGCGGTATTTTCCGGCCGCAAGGTGATGTTCTCTCCGCCGCGATCGGTGAAGGTGTACATCTCCTTGGTGACGATATCGGTCGTATCGCCGATGGTGCGCTTGAAGACCTCGGTGAATTCGAAGATCGGGGTGGCGATCTCGTAAAAGCCGAAACACTCGGCGGCAAGGCGCGCGGTCTCGCTCACCAGGCGATGACGGCGCATCTCTTCAGGCAAAAGATCATGGGTGCCGCGAACCGGCTGAAGCTCAGACATCGTTAAATCCGGAAAAGATGGCTATTCGGCGGCAGCGGACTGTTTCGCCTTGTCCGCTTTGGATTTCTCTGTGGCCTTGGCGGCTTCGATCTCCGCCGCCTTCTTCTCGATCAACCCCGCCATATGCTCGACGATGTCTTCTTTCTTCAGGCGATGGTCCTGCTGGCCGGCGATATAGACCATATGCGTGTCGTTACCGCCGCCGGTGAAGCCGATATCGGTCTCCCGCGCTTCGCCCGGACCATTCACCACGCAGCCGATAATGCTGACCGACATCGGCGTGGTGATGTGCGAAATGCGCTTCTCGAGCGCTTCGACGGTCTTGATGACGTCGAAGTTCTGCCGCGCGCAGGAAGGACAGGAGATCAGATTGACACCGCGATGGCGGAGATTGAGCGACTTCAGGATGTCGAAGCCGACCTTCACCTCTTCCACCGGATCAGCGGAG
>DASYDA010000176.1:0-4494 GCA_036499865.1 Dongiaceae bacterium
GCGCCTCGAAAAATTCTACCGCGCCTGGTCGAGCGACATCTCGCCGGACCATTCGCCGCTGGAAGCGGGCATGGCCTGGGCGGTGAAGCTGAAGAAGAACCAGCCCTTCCTCGGCCGCGAGGCGCTGGTGGCGCAGGTCGCGAAGAAGTTGCCGAAGCTGCTGGCCTGTTTCACGGTGGACGATCCTTCGATCGTCCTGCTCGGCCGGGAGACCATCTTCCGCAACGGCAAGCAGGTGGGTTGGCTCTCTTCGGGCGGCTATGGTTACACGCTCGGGACCAATATCGGCATCGGCTATGTGCGCGATCCGGAACAGGGCGTGACACCGGAGGAGGTTCTGACCGGCAAATACGAACTCGAGATCGCCTGCGAGCGCTACCCCGCCAAGGTAAGCCTGCAGCCGCTCTATGACCCCAAGATGGAACGCGTGAAAGCTTGATCCGATGACCGCGACCAATCATCAGGCCGAGATCGTCATCATCGGCGCTGGGATCCTCGGCTGCTCGCTGGCCTATCACCTGACCCGGATGGGCAAGAAGGATGTGGTGGTGCTGGAGAAGAGCGGCATCACCCATGGCGCCACCTGGCATGCCGCCGGTTTGGTGGGACAGCTTCGCACTTCGCGCAACACCACGCGGATGCTGACCCATTCCGTCGAGCTCTATGACCGGCTGGAAGCGGAGACGGGGCAGGCGATCGACTGGAAGAAATACGGCAGCCTGCGTCTCGCTTGTTCCGAAGAGCGGGAGATGGAGAACCGCCGCTCGCTCACCATGGCGAAGAGTTTCGGCTTGGAGATGCAATGGCTCTCGCCGGAAGAGGCCGGCAAGCTGTTTCCGATCATGAGCCTCGAGGATGTGCGGTCCGCCGTCTACATTCCCTCCGACGGTTATATCGATCCCGCCGGCGTCTGCCAGGCGCTCGCCAAGGGCGCCCGGGATGCCGGCGCCAAATTCGTGGTGGGGGCGCGGGTGACCGGGTTCCGCATCGAGAACCGGCGCGTGCAGACCATCGAGACCGACCAGGGCAATTGGCAATGCGGGCTGGTGGTCAATTGCGCCGGCATGTGGGGCCATGAGGTCGGCAAGCTCGCCGGCTTGCGCATCCCGGCCTTCGCGGTCGAGCATCAATATCTGATCACCGATCCGATCCCTGACATGCCGAAGCGCATGCCGACCATGCGCGATCCCGACCATCTCGTTTACTACAAGCCGGAGGTGCGCGGCCTCGTGGTCGGCGGCTACGAGCCGGATACCAAGGCCTTTGCTACCGCCGGCATCCCGAAAACATTCGCCCAGGAATTGCTGCCGAGCAATTTCGACCGCTTCGAGCGGATCGCGAAATTGGCGGCCAAGCGCACCCCGATCATCAACACCGTGGGTGTCCGCGAATTGCTGAACGGACCGATCCCCTATTCGGCGGATGCCGATTTCGTTATGGGCAAGGCGCCGGAACTCGACAACTTCTATGTCTCCACCGGCTTCCTCTACGGCATCGCCGCGGGCGGCGGTGCCGGGCGAATGATGGCGGAATGGATCCTGGAAGGCGCGCCCAGCCTCAATCTCTGGCCATTGGATGTGCGCCGCTTCAGCTTCCATCACACCACGCGCTATTTCATGTATCCGCGCGCGGTCGAACTCTACGGCCATCATTACAAGCTGCATCGTCCCGGCGACGAGCACGAAACCATGCGCGGTATCCGCCGCTCGCCGCTTTATGAAACCTTGAAGGCGCGTGGCGCGGTCTTCGGATCACGGGCTGGATGGGAGCGTCCCAACTGGTTCGCGCGGAACGGCGCCAAGGCGGAAGATGAGCCGGCCTTCGATCGCGCGGAGACCAACTGGTTCAAGGCCGTGGGCGAGGAGCATCGCACCATCCGCGCAGGCGTCGCGCTGATCGACCAGACCTCTTTCGCGAAATTCGAGATCGTCGGGCCGAATGCGCTGGCGGCACTGCAGCGGTTGGCGGTCTCCGACATGAACAAGCCGGTCGGCAGCACGATCTATACCCAGCTCTGCAACGAGAAAGGCGGGGTCGAGTGCGATCTCACCATTTCCCGCATCGGCGAGGATCGATTCTATTTCGTCACCGGCAGCGCCTTCGGCACCCATGACCGGCATTGGATCGAAAACCATACCCGGCGGGATGCGTTATCCCAGGTCGTCGATGTCACATCGGCACGTGCCGTCATCAATATCTGCGGCCCCAAATCGCGGGACGTGCTTCAGTCGGTGACCGAAGAGGATATTTCCAACGCGGCCTTCCCGTTCTCGACCAATCGCCAGCTTACGGTGGGCGCCGCGCCGGTTCTGGCGATCCGCATCGGCTATGTCGGAGAACTTGGTTGGGAGTTGCATATCCCGACCGAATATGCCGGACATGTCTACGAGGTCCTCCGAGAAGCGGGAGAAAAGCACGACATCCGCGATGCGGGCTATCGCGCCATCGACTCCCTTCGGATGGAGAAGGGCTATCTCTACTGGTCGAGCGACATCTCTCCCGACTATACGCCGTATGAGGCCGGCCTGGGCTTTCGGGTCAATCTCAAGAAGAACGATTTCATTGGCCGCGATGTCTTGGCGGTGCAAAAGGCCAAGGGTGTCACCCGCAGGCTTTGCGCCTTTACCCTGGAAAAGCCGCTGCCGGTCTATGGCGGCGAGGCGGTGATGCATAAGGGTGAGGTCGTCAGCGTCACCAGCAGCGGCAATTTCGGCTATACGGTGGGGAAGTCCATCGTCTTCGCCTATCTGCCGATCGCCTTGGCACAAGAAGCCGATTTCGAGATCGAATCCTTCGGTGAAGTCAGCTTGGCGAAGCGTCATGACGGCCCGCTTTACGATCCGAAGAATGAGCGCCTGAAGGCTTGAAGAGGCGGCGATGAGCGGATCCATCGAAGAACTCCTCCCTTATCTCGATCGCATTCCCGACTTGGAAGGCGTTGATCGAGGTACGGTTAAAGCCGAACGCCTGGGTGGGTTGACCAACCAGAATCATAAGATCGAAACATCGCTCGGCAATTTCGTGCTGCGCATTCCGGGCGAGGGAACCAGCGAATACATCAGCCGCGAGAATGAATCTCTGGCCGCGCGGATCACCTCCGAGATCGGGGTCAACGCGCCCCTGGTCTATTTCGACAAGCGGGACGGCGTCCAATTGACACGATTCCTCGAAGGCGCTGCGACGATGAATACAGAGCGTTTCAAGGATCTGGGCTCCGTGCGCCGCGCGGCACAGAGCTTGCGCCGGGTGCACGATTGCGGCCGTCCGTTTAGCAACCGATTCGAGCTGTTCCAGATGATCGACGAGTATCTGGATATGCTGGGGAAGAAGGATGCGCCGTTGCCCGACGGCTATCACGACGTGAAGCGGGAAGCCGAAGCGGTGCGTGCGGCGCTGAACGCACGGCCACTGCCGATCAAGCCCTGCCATTGTGATCCCTTGGCCGAGAACTTTCTCGATAACGGCCAGCAGGTCTTTGTGATCGACTGGGAATATGCCGGCAACAACGATCCCATGTGGGACCTGGGCGATGTTTCGGTGGAAGCGGGTTTCGGCGCAGAACAGGATGAAGTGTTGCTTGAAGCCTATTTCAACGGCAAGGCCTCGGCCAATGACCGCGGCCGGATGGTGCTCTACAAGGCGATGTGCGACCTGCTCTGGACGCTCTGGGGCATCATCCAGCACGTGAACAAGAATCCGGCGGACGATTTTTGGGCCTACGCTGTTAATCGCTTCGAGCGTTGCAAGAAGTTGATGGGCCAAGTGGATTTCGGCACGCATATTGATGCAGTGCGAAAAGGCTGACTGCGCCGCAGCAGGCTTGGATTCAATCACGGCGGATTTAAGTCTTTACTCCCGAACCGGATGGTTGAAACATAGACCAACCGGGGCCCCGAATGGGCCGCGAGCGCCGGCGTCGAATTGGCGGCCGGTCGAAGGGAGGATGACATGCCGGGCAGAGCACCTGCGGCACCTCGCTGTGCCGCTTTTGTCGGACCCTATCTCAGCGGTAAGACCGCCGTTCTCGAAAGCCTTTTATTCGCCACCGGCGCGATCTCGCGCAAGGGCAATGCCAAAGATGGAACCACCGTCGGCGACAGTTCGCCGGAAGCCAAGGCGCGCAAGATGTCGGTGGAGGTGAGCGCGGCGACCGCCGAATATCTCGGCGAGAGCTGGTGCTTCCTCGATTGCCCCGGTTCGGTTGAATTGGCGCAGGACGCGCGGAACGCGTTGCTGGTTTGCGATGTCGCGGTTGTCGTCGCGGAGCCGCAGATCGACAAGGCGCTCACTTTGGCGACGCTCCTCAAGTTTCTCGACGATAACAAGATCCCGCATATCCTGTTCATCAACAAGATGGACCAGGCCGGGCACACGGTGCGGGAAATCCTGCAGGCGCTGCAGGGTGTTTCCGCCCGCCCCCTGGTGCTGCGCCAGGTACCGATCCGCGCGGCCGGCAAGAACGGCGACGAGGTCGCCGGCTATGTCGATCTCGTC
>DASYDA010000177.1:0-3136 GCA_036499865.1 Dongiaceae bacterium
CGCGTAGAAGAGCAGCGTGAAGACGACCAGGAACAGCATGGCCTTGAGACCGGTATGCTTGCGGTTCTCCATATTGGGCTCGCCGACCCAAGTGAGGAAGGCCGCGACGTCCTCGGCCTCGTCGTCGAGCTTGTTGGAATGTCCGTCCGCGAAGGTCACCGCGCCATCGGTCAGCGGCTGGGGCATGCCGATCTGGTGGCCGGGGAAATATTCGTTGTAGTTCATGCCGTCCTGCAGCTTGAAGCCGGCCGGCGCGTCCTGATAGCCGGTCAGGATCGCATGGATGTAATCGGCGCCCTCATAGGCGAAGAAGCCCTTGCCGGCGCGCGAGCGGGCGAGCAGCGACATGTCCGGCGGCAGCGCACCGTTATTCGCGGCGCGGGCGGCCTGGTCGTTGGCGAAAGGCGGCTTGAAGGCGTCGGACGGCTTGCCGGGGCGCTCAAACATCTCGCCCTGATCGTTCGGCCCGTCGGTGACCTGCACCGAGGCGGCGATCTGCTTCACTTCGTCATCGGTGAAGCCGATATCCGCCAGGTTGCGGTAATACATCAGGTTGGCCGAGTGGCAGTTCGAGCAGACTTCCTTGTAGATCTGGAAGCCGCGGCGAAGCTGCGCATGGTCGAACTTGCCGAAGAAGCCCTGGAACGACCAGTGCTCGCGCGGAATATGGACTTCTTCCTGCGGGGAAGCGGCAATGAACAGGACCGCGGTGAGACCGGCGAGAATTGCAAGGCCGTTGAGGACAATCGAACGCTTTTTCATCTCAGGCTTCCCCTCAGGCCTTCTCGTGTGACTTCGCGGGTGCAGGTTGCAGAGCACCCCCACCACCCTTCAGGACCGCTTGGCTGATCGAGAGCGGCAGCGGCAGCGTCCGCTCGAAAACCGACAGCAACGGCAGGATCACGATGAAGAAGCCGAAGTAATAGAGCGCCGCGAGTTGGCCGAGCGTGATGATCTGGATGCCGAAATGGCCGCCGGAGAAAGTGATCGCCGAGATGTCGTCCGGCGATGCGAGCTTGGCCGCGGCCTGCAGATAATCCGGGGTCACCACGGTGAATTCGAAAGGCAGCCAGTAATTGGTCGGCGGATATTTGCCGCAGAACATCAGGATCGCGCAGTCGAACACCAGCATCCAGAAGAAGCGCTTGAAGGCCGGACGGAACGCGCCCGAGCGCACCGGCGAACGGTCGAGCCAAGGCAGGATGAACAGCACCAGGATCGACGAGAACATGGCGAGCACGCCGGCCAGCTTGTTCGGGATCGAACGCAGGATCGCGTAGAACGGCAGGAAGTACCATTCCGGCACGATATCCGGTGGCGTCTGCAGCGGATTGGCCGGGATAAAGTTGTCCGGATCGCCCAGCGCCACCGGGGCGTAGAACACCCAGAAGGCATAGAACAGCATGAAGACGCCGAGCCCGTACATGTCCTTCACGGTGTAGTACGGGTGGAACGGGATGATGTCCTGCGAGCCCTTGGTGTCGATGCCCATCGGGTTGTTGGAGCCGAAGCGGTGCAGCGCGAGGATATGCACCACGACGACGCCCAGGATCACGAAGGGCAGCAGATAATGCAGCGAGAAGAAGCGGTTCAGGGTCGGGTTATCGACCGCGAAGCCACCCCAGAGCAGGGTCACGATCTTCGAGCCGACCACCGGGAAGGCCGAGAACAGGTTGGTGATGACGGTGGCACCCCAGAAGCTCATCTGGCCCCAGGGAAGCACGTAGCCCATGAAGGCGGTCGCCATCATGAGGAGCAGGATCACCACGCCGATCATCCAGAGCAGTTCGCGCGGCGACTTGTAGGATCCGTAGTAGAGGCCGCGGAAAATATGGATATAGACGGCGATGAAGAACATCGACGCGCCGTTCATATGAACGTAGCGCAGCAGCCAGCCGTAATTCACGTCGCGCATGATGCGCTCGACGGAATTGAAGGCGTAATCGACATGCGGCGTGTACTGCATGGCGAGGAAGATGCCGGTGACGATCATCACCATCAGCATGAAGCCGGCGATGGAGCCGAAATTCCACCAATAACTCAGATTCTTCGGCGTCGGATATTCGTTGGCTTCGTGATGCAGGTAGGAAAAGACCGGCAGGCGATGGTCGACCCAGCGGATCACCGGATTTTTGAAAACGACGGCCATGATCGCTGTTCCCTTAACCGATCTTCACGACTTTATCGGACTCGTAGGCGTATTCCGGCACCAGCAGATCGAGCGGCGCCGGGCCTTTGCGGATGCGCCCCGAGGTGTCGTATTGCGAACCGTGGCAGGGGCAGTAGTAGCCGCCGAACTCGCCGCGCGGATCGGTGGGCTTCTGCCCCAAGGGCACGCAGCCGAGATGGGTGCAGACGCCGACCACGATCAGCCATTCCGGCTTCTTCACCCGCGAGGCGTCGGTCTGCGGATCGCGCAGATCGGCCGGGTTGGAGATGACATTGCCCGCGGCATCAAGCACCGGATCGGCCTTTTTCGCGGAGGCGATCTCGTCCGCGGTTCGGCGGCGGATGAAGACGGGCTTGCCGCGCCATTTCACCGTGATCGCCTGGCCAACCTGGATGGCAGAGATATCGACCTCGATCGAGGAAAGCGCCAGCACGTCGCCCGAGGGGTTCATGCTGTTGATGAACGGCCAAGCCACGGATGCGGCACCGAATGCCGCCGCGGAAGCTGCCATCAAATAAAGGAAGTCGCGGCGCGTTTCTCCTGCGCCCTGCGCCGAATGCGCGTGGTCCGCCATATGGTCTGTCCTCATCCCGACCCGCCCCCCCGAGGACGACGGTGTGCCGCCCGGTGCGGGTTGAAAATTTCCAGAGTTCACCGGGGTTTATAGCATGGGGACCGCCGCCGGATGGGTTGCCGGTTTTGCGACAGAACGCCGCACAAAGTCCCGGAGCAATGAACCGTCAGGCAAGCGGAACCGGTTGCTTCCCCGCCGATCCCGGGCATGGGTATAAAGGAATTCACCGGGGATGCAAAGCGTGGCATTGCACCTGCGGCATCGCGATTGTGAAGCATTTACCGGGGCTTGGCGCTTGCCGCCCCGGATATGAGGAAAGCACGGGAAAAGCCCATGCGGCTCGCGCTCTATCAGCCGGATATTCCGCAGAACACCGGGGCGATGCTGCGCCT
>DASYDA010000178.1:0-13106 GCA_036499865.1 Dongiaceae bacterium
CGGCGTCGTGATCATGACCAAGGCGCTCGCCCTCGAGCTGGCGCCGCGCGGCATTCGCGCACTGGCGATCTGCCCCGGCGACGTCGCGACGCCGATGCTGAGCTACCAGGCCGACACCTTCGGGGGCGGCGATCCCAAGGGTTATCTCGAAGCCCTGCGCAATAAATACCCGCAGAAGGACAAGGCGCGCTTCATCACGCCGGAGGAGATCGGCGAACTCGTCTTCATGTCCGCCTCGCCGAAGCTGAGCGCGCTGACCGGCGCGGCGATCAGCTTCGATTTCGCGATTTCCGCGGGAAATTGAGGGCCGGCGGTGGGAGATTTCTTGCGACCGCCCGATCCCACGAGCATAGTCCAGCCATGACCCTGGACCGTCGCCTCATCGATCAGATGGTTGCCGATGTAGGGCCGGAGGCGTTCGGGCGTCTCGCGGCCCTGTTTCAGGAAGAGACGTGGCAATCGATCGAAGACATCACGCATCTCGCCGCCGCCCCGGCGGAGAAGACCGATTGGCGCGAACTCGGCCGCCGCGCGCATTCGCTGAAACACGCCGCGACGAGCTTTGGATTGGTCGGCCTCGCGGCCGTCGCGTTCCGGATCGAGCAGGCGGCGGATGCCGGCGACAAAGCGGTGGTCGAGAACCGGACCGCGAGTCTGAAGGCGGTTGCGGAAATGGAGCTTGGCGTGTTCGGAGACGTGATAAAGCCTTCCTAGCTCCCATCACCAGTGATGGTTGAGTCTTTACCCGAAAAAGCAGATTATCATCAGTCGGATCTGACGGCTATTTTGCAAAGGGAGGCGCTCGTGAATACACAACCGGATTACAATATCTTTTTGGTCATCGGGATGGTGATCACGGTGCCGATGTGGATCGCGATGATTTGGGCCGAAGTCCGCATCGTTCAAAAAGCAGGTTATTCCGGCTGGTGTTTCCTCTGGACGTTGGTGCCTATCGCGAACATCGTGGTGTTTTTCATTTTCGCGTTCCGTCCCTGGCCGATCGAACGGCGTCTCGCCAGCATGGAAACAAACGTCTTTCGATAAAAGAACACCTGTTTCGCGCGCGCCGCTCGATCCGGTGAGGGACGACCATGAATATGCGTATGTCGGCGCTGGCCCTGATGTTCAGCTTGGCGGCCTGCACGTCCGCGCAAGAACCAGCGGCGTCACCGGAGGCGGGACTGGGAGACAGCCTCGACGGGCCGCTGGGGCTGGGCTCGAATGGCTTCGAGAGGATGCCCGGCGAGCATTACTTCAATTTCCACGGCTTCCTGATGAACCGGTTGCCCACGTTCGTGACTGGGCTTCCCCAGCCGCTGCAAACCGACATTCAGGCATGCATCATAGATGCCATGCTGTCCGACCTCGCGCCGCCGGAACTGGCAATCCTCGACACCTGGGCGCGTGGGGATGCTCAAGTACCTAGGGCCGAATTCGACAGGCTGGTGGACAAGATAGGCATTCAAAAAACCCCCGAGGCCCGGCTTCGCATCCTCGTTCAGACATGCCCTGACAAGTTGGACGAGTTGAAGGCTTACGTTGCCGCGCATGTCAAGCCGAAGCCAAAAGGCGATGGCACGATCTGAAGCGAGCATCGCTCCATCAGTCATCCGATTTTGAAAATTGATAGAGGCATGTCGGGCAATATCAGTGTCAGAGTTGAATTTGCTGGGATCCAGCGCGAAAGGAAGCTGTCGCTACGCGGCAAATCCGGGGCAGTAGGGCTAAGAGAAGCGATCCGCAATGCCGAGAGGTAAATTGACGGGTTTCCTATATGATAAATATGCGCAGACAAACCCGGCGATTGCTCCTGCGACGGCCATATCGATGACATAGCCGTTTGTGATCAAATCAACAAAGCCTCGCCAGCTTACTACATTCCAATTCGCTTTAAGGGCCGCGGAAGCCACCGCGTAGAAGTCCATGGCAATTACAGAAATAACGATCTGACGCGCCCGAGAAGTAGAGCTGCCAAAGGCGCCGAGACTTGCGCCAACCAGCAGACACCAAATGCCTGGAGAGATGAAGCAGCCATAGAGCCCGCCGACAAAGAAAAGGATGGCGCTATGCAGGCCTGTAAACGGTGGATCGCCCCACCCAGCATAGTAAATCCAGACCTCAGCAACCGCGAAGCCAGCGAAGAAAAATAGCGGTGCTAAAGTAAAATAACGCCAAGCGTAGCGCCAAGCTGTACCGAGCATTTCAATACGCCCACTGAGCCATAAATTAGGGTCAGAGTAGTGTTTTTCTGAGTTTAAATCGTCGGGAAAACTCGTTGATGAACGACGCCTTGGGCTCTACTGGTCCGGGTCTGAATCCTGCCGCGCGTCCAAGGCGTTGCGTTTTGTAAAACGATTTTGCTTCGGAAAATAAATCGGGGTGAAAATAAATCCGGGTCAAAGTCGAATTTACCGCTTATTCGAGCTCGGCCGCCGCGTGCATTCGCTGAAACACGCCGCGATGAGCTTCGGATTGGTCGGCCTCGCGGCCGTCGCGTTCCGGATCGAGCAGGCGGCGGATGCCGGCGACAAAGCGGTGATCGAGAATCGGACCGCGAGCCTGAAGGCAGTTGCCGAGATGGAGCTCGGCGTGTTCGGAGACGCCACGAAAAGGCAGCCGTCATAGGTGACTCCCGTTGATGCGTAGCACAGCGTAGGGAATCTGGAGCTCCTATACGCCGAGATGACCAAAGGGTGGCGAAAAATCGTGATCGAAGTACGATTTGCCGGCCCACATATGAAAGGACGACACGATGCGTGCAGCTCTCTTCGACGTGTTCGGAACGGTCGTTGATTGGCGCAGCGGCGTGATGCGCGATGTTGCCCAATTCACGGAGCGTCACGCGATCAGCGGGATCAATCACGGGACGTTCGCCGACGCGTGGAGGCGACGCTATTCGCCTTCCATGGAAGAGATTAGAGCCGGTCGGCGCCCGTTCGTGTCATTGGATTTTCTGCACCTCGAAAACCTGCACGCGACGCTTTCCGAATTTGACATTGCCCCTCGGGATTTCTCGGAAGCTGAATTGCTGGAGCTTAACCGCGCATGGCATCGGCTTGACCCTTGGCGGGACGTCCTGGCAGGTCTCCATCAGATGAAGTCGAGAATCGTCATCGCGCCGCTGTCGAACGGCAATGTGAGTCTGTTGCTGAATATGGCCAAGCGGGCTTCGATACCTTGGGATGCGATCCTCGGCGCCGAGGTCGTCAAGGCTTATAAGCCGACTCCAGAGGCATATTTGAGAACTGCGTCGCTGCTTGACTTACCCACCAACCAGATAGTCATGGTTGCAGCTCACAATGGGGATCTTTCAGCAGCTCGTGCGAGCGGCATGCGCACGGCGTTTGTCCCGCGACCCACCGAGCATGGGCCGGATCAAACGACCGACCTGACGCCGGCGCAAAAATGGGATTTCGTCGCCACTGACTTCAAGGAGCTTGCGCAACAGTTCGCCTTGTGACCCCGCTCGAACCGGAGTGGATGGGTCTGCTGACAACGGAACCCTTCACGCGGCAGGCACAACTTTCCTGGTGAATCCGAGCTTGCCCCGCGCGCCCAAGGCGTTGGGCAAAACGTTTTTGCTTCCACCGCACAACATCGAGTCATTCGGTAAGGCGCGAAAGCACCTGAAAGGCGGCCTTCACTCTTGCATCATTGGGATAGTTCTTGTTCGCCAGAATGACGATGCCGATCTTCTTCCCCGGTATGTAGGCGATATAGGCACCGAAACCGTTGGTCGAGCCCGTCTTGTTGAGGATCACGTCCCCACGAGGAGCCATGGGCGGTTCGATCGCCGTTGCCGGGGTTGCGTTCAGGGCCATCTCGGCCGAATTGCCGGCGACGATTTTCTCCAAGGCAACCGGATAGGAATATTGCTCCCAGATGAGATCCTGGATCAATTCGCCGGCGCGGAAGTACCCGATATGCGTTGCATTGACGGCGCGCGCGACTTTCCCAGGTATCGTACCCCCCGGCACCGTGCCGTTACCCATGTTCACCTCCAGGAACCGGACCATGTCGACGGCGTTCGATTTCACGCCATAGGCTTCGGTGGCGAGCGGGGCCAGGGCGACCCGGATGGGCTTGCCGTCGCGATCGTATCCCCAGGCGTATGACTTCATTTCCGCCGCCGGCACGTCGATATAGGTCCGCCTGAGATCAAGTTCCAGGAACAGGCGTTTCGCCAGAGTCTCGAACTTCGTCCCCATCGCCCTTGCGGTGGCCAGCCCGAGAAGGCCGATACTCGGATTGGCGTAGCAGCGATAGGTGCCAGGCGCGAATCGCGGCTTCCACGCGCGAAAATAGGCGGTGAGCTGCGTTTGATCTTTCACGTCATCGGGAAGCTGAAGCGGGAAGCCGCTCGCCGTATGCGTGCCCAGATCCAGCAGCCGCACCTTGTCCAAGGCGCTCCCTTTGAGTTCGGGCATGTATGTGCCGACATTGCCGTTCAGCGAGAGCTTGCCTTCAACCTCGGCATAGGCCGCCAAGGTCGCGGTGAACGTCTTGCTGACCGATCCCAACTCGAAGAGCGTGTCGCGCGTGACGGCAATCCGGGGGTTCTTCGAGGCCAGGCCATAGTCGAAGAAGTGGCGCGTGCCATCCATCGTCACGGCGACGGCCATGCCGGGGATTCCGTATTGCTCGATGACCGGCTTTATCGCCGCATCGACGACCTGCCGCACCTCGGAATCCGGGTGGAAGGAATCCGGGTCGGGCTCCCCGCCGAACGCGCTCGACGGGTTGCTCAAGGCGCAGGCGAGAAGAGCGGCGGCCAGCCTGGGATAGAGTCGCGATCGCATCGGCATCTCCTTTCGGTTCGGAACGATCGCTGTCTATGGCCGCCGCAAATTCCCCACAAACGAGATTAAGTAGGACCAGCCATAAGATGAGTTTGGGTGTCCCGCGCAGGGCGGTCGCGCTCGATTTCGCGAAAGCCCATTGCGGCGTCCCATATTCCGCGTCTGGTGGTATATGAAAGATCGCCGGGGTTGCGGTGCGGCGAACAGCGATGCCGAACCCCATTGCCGTTTCATTTGCAACCACGCCAGCAGAGGGGCCGACGCATGAAGGACACAATCCGCTTCGAGCAGATGAACAACGCCTCGTTTTTACGAGGAAAATACGACACCGCGGTCGTTCCGGTCGGGTCCTGTGAGAGCCATGGCGATCATCTGCCGTTCGGCACCGATGCGTTGATCGCCCATGAATTGGCGCTTGCGGTGGGTGGCCAGCTCGACCACACCGTCGTCCTGCCGCCGACCTATTTCGGCTTCAGCCATCACTATCGTCATCAGGCGATGACCGTGACCATCGACCAGGACACCAATATCCGCCTGATCACCGACATCTTGACTTCGCTGGCTTATTGGAAATTCAAGCATGTCCTCGTGGTCAACGGGCATGACGGCAATATTCCGGCCATCGATGTGGCGGCCAGGAATGTGCGCCTGAAGCATCCCGAGATGCACATCGCCGCCCTCGATGCCTGGTGGATCACGGGGACCAACCTGCTTCCGCCGGGAACCTTCGAGGCATGGAACGGCTCGGGACATGGCGGCGAGGGCGAGACATCGCTCGCGCTCTCGCTGATCCCGCAATTCGTGAACATGGAAAGCGCCCGCGGCATGATCCCCGAACTCGACGGCAACGTGAAGGAGTTTTGGGATTTCTCGGAGATCACCCGGCTCGGCGCGACCGGCGATCCGCGGAAAGCCACCAAGAAGAAGGGCGACGCCATGCGCGACGTGCTGGTGAACTACCTGGTCGGTTACATCCGCGAGCGCCGGACCTCCGGATGGGCGCACAATCCGCAAGAACCGAAATAACCATCCTGCGTTGCCGAGGCGGGAGCGGCTGCCGCGTGCCGCTCCCGATTCCCCGGTTTGCTATGCCCGGGTGATGCGGCCATCGGCGATCAGCCGCTCCAAACGACCGCCGATTTTTCCGCGAACCTATACTTTTGGATGATGGCGATGAGCAGGATCGGGCCTGCGATCCGATCCCCGGCCAGTTGTCCGAGGGCGTGCTTCGGCTATAGTCGACGGCAAGACCGGATCGTTTCCCCGATACGCCCCGTGAGGAAGCCCATGCGTCGCCCGCCGAAAGAAAGCGTGTTCATGGCGCTGGCCGCCGCCGGCCTTTTGCTCGGCGCAGCACTGAGACCCGCCTCGGCGGACGATACCGCGCAGATCCAGCAGAAAGCCGCGGCCGGCGATGTGGAGGCCGAGAGCAGACTGGCCACGCTCTATCGCGACGGCGGCGGCGGATTGCAGCAGGATTACGCGCAGGCGGCGGCCTGGTATCGCAAGGCGGCGGATCAGGGTTTCGATCCCGCGGAAACCAATATCGGCTATTTCTATGAAAACGGCTGGGGCGGGTTGCCCAAGGATCTCGTCCAGGCGGCGGCGTGGTATCGCAAGGCCGCGGATCACGGCAACGATTTCGCCCAGGACTACCTTGCCGATTATTACGGCCAGGGGTTGGGCGGGCTGAAGCAGGATTACGCCCAGGCGGCGGCGCTCTATCGCCAGGCGGCGGATCAGGGAAATGTCGCCGCGCAAAGCAATCTCGGCGACTATTATTGGTCCGGCCTCGGCGGCCTGCCGAAAGATCCGGTACAAGCGCTCGCCTGGTATCGGAAAGCCGCCGATAAAGGTGACGCCCGGTCCGAGTACAATGTGGGCTATTTCACCGCTCAGGGTTGGGCGGGACTGTCTCAGGATCCCGGCCAGGCGCTGCCCTGGTATCAGAAGGCGGCGAAGCAAGGCGAGTCCAAGGCCGAAGAGGCGCTGGCCGAATATTATCAGGACGGCATTGCCGGATTGCCCAAAGACGATGCGCAGGCCGCCGCTTGGTATCGCAAATCGGCGGATCAGGGCAATCTGATCGCCTTGCATTCGCTCGGCGTGTTCTATGCCGCCGGCAGGGGCGGCTTGCCGAAGGACGAAGCGCAGGCGGCGGCGCTCTATCAGAAGGCCGCGGACCAGGGCTATGCGCCGAGCCAGAACAACCTCGCGCAGTTTTACCTGATGGGCCGCGGCGGGCTGCCCAAGGATCTCGGCAAGGCTCTCGCACTCTATCGAAAGGCCGCGGATCAGGGGGAACCGAACGCAGAGGCCAATCTCGCCGGCTATCTCCAGGACGGCGCCGAGGGCCTGCCCAAGGATGAAGCCGCCACGCTCGCGCTCTATCGCAAGGCCGCGGATCAGGATAACGGCATCGCCGAGAACTGGCTCGGCATCTTCGCCGAACGCGGCATGGACGGCGTTGCGAAGAGCGCCGGCGATGCCGCGCAATGGTTCCGCAAGGCCGCGGAAAACGGCAACGATTGGGGCGAGAACAATTACGCCATCTATCTCGAAAACGGCTGGGGCGGGCTGAAGCGCGATCCGGGACAGGCGGTTTCCTGGTATCAGAAGGCGGCGGCGCAGGCGGTCGCGCCCGCCGAATACGGCCTCGGCTGGTACTATCATTTCGGCGAAGGCAGTTTGCCGAAAGACGATCGCAAGGCCGCCGCCTGGTTCCGCAAGGCCGCCGACCAGGGCAATGCCGATGCGCAGAACTGGCTCGGCACTTTCTATGAGAACGGCACCGGCGGGCTCGCAAAAAGCGAGAGGCAGGCCGGCCTCTGGTATCGGAAGGCCGCGGACCAGAACGACAGCTGGGGCCTCTACAACCTCGCCCAATGCTATCAATACGGGACCTGTACCGGACGCGACTATGCCAACGCCCTCAGCCTCTACCGGGCGTCGGCCAAGCAGGGCAATGCCTGGGCGGAAACCAATATCGGCTGGATGTACGAGACCGGCACCGGCGTCGCGCGCAATTCGCATCTCGCCATTGCCTGGTACGAGCAGGCGGCGGTCGATGGCGACGACCTCGCGCGCAAGAACCTGCAGAACTTCCGCCTGACGCCGCCGCCGGCCAATAGCGGCGGAACCGATGTTTCGGTGAATACCGGCGGAGCAGCCTCGGTTTTCGAATCCGCATGCGCCAGCCGGGGCGGCATCGGCTCGGACTCCTATTGCTACAAGGACGGCGTGCAGATCGATCCGCAGAGCGGAGAAGAAATCAATTCCGGCGAGCAGGGCTATGTCGATACCGATGCCGCGCAAGAGTCGGAGGAAGGTACCAACGAATCCGAGGGCTGGGGCGCCGATCAATCCGACGGCGGCGATGGCGGTTATGACGGCGGCGGCAACGAGGGCGGCTATGACGGCGGCGGTTATGATGCCGGCGGGTCTGAAGGCGGCGGATATGAGGGCGGCGGCGATGAATAGGCGTCCGATCTGAAACAGCCCTCGCTCGCTCCGATTTGCCATCGGCATTTCAGCGTGATCTCATTCTCTCGACAACATCTCAGGGAAATATCCAGGGGGAGGAGCCGACATGTCCGTATCTTCATCACAGCCTGTATCGCCAAACGAATTCCCCAGCTTCGATCTCACCGGCAAGATCGTGCTCGTGACCGGCGCCGCGCGCGGCATCGGGCGCAGTTGTGCGCTGGCCTGCGCGCATGCGGGGGCGGATATCGCGCTCGGGCTGCGCGACCGCGCATCCGGGGAAGCGTTGAAGGCGGAGATCGAGGCGCTCGGCCGGCGCGCCTTGCCGTTGCAGATGGATGTCGCCAAGCTGGACGAGATTACCGCGGCGGTCGCGGCGGCGCATCGGCATTTCGGGCGCATCGACGTGCTGGTCAACAATGCCGGCATCGCGCCGGAGAACCTGGCCGAGAACGTGACGGAGGCGGATTTCGATGCGACGCTGGCGGTCAATCTCAAGGGCACCTTCTTCACCGCCCAGGCGGCCGGCCGCCTGATGATCGCGCAGAAATCCGGCCGCATCGTGAATGTGAGCTCGCAGGCGGGCTCGACGGCGCTGCGGGGCGAGCCGATCTATTGCATGACCAAGGCGGGGATCGACCATCTGACGCGCTGCCTTGCGCATGAATGGGGACGTTATAACGTGACCGTGAATGCCGTGGCGCCGACCTTCGTCTGGACCGACGGGACGCAGCCTGCGCTTTCCGATCCCGCTTTCCTGAAGCAGACGATCGAGCGGATTCCCCTGGGCCGCATCGGCCATCCGGTGGAGGTCGCCGGCGCCGTGGTGTTCCTGGCTTCGCCCGCGGCCTCGCTGGTGAACGGCGCCATCCTCATGGTCGATGGCGGCTGGACGACGACTTGATGTGCTGAAGCGGGGGCTCTTTCCAGCATTGCCCATCGCAATTGTATAACAGCGCCGCTCCGCGCGATAAGCGGGCCATGGCACACGATCATTCGCATCAACACGAAGACCATCATGATCATGCCGATCACGGGTATGAGCATGGGCACAACCACGGGCATCATCACCATGCCCATGCGCCGGCCAGTTTCGGCGGCGCTTTCGCCGTGGCAACAGCGCTCAATCTTGGGCTGGTCGCGGTTCAGGTGGTCTATGGATTGGCCGCGCATTCGGTGGCGCTGCTCGCGGATGCCGGACATAATTTCGGCGATGCGATCGGCCTGCTGCTGGCCTGGGGCGCCTATGCCCTGGCGCGGGTCAAGGCTTCCGAGCGGTTCACCTACGGTTTCCGCTCGGCCTCGATCCTTTCCGCTTTGTGCAATGCCGTTCTGCTGCTGATCGCAACCGGCGCCATCGCCTGGGCGGCCATCCAGCGTTTCGCGGAACCCGCCGAAGTCGCCAGCACGACGGTGATGGTCGTGGCTGCCGCCGGCATCGTCATCAACGGCGTCTCCGCTTGGCTGCTGATGCGGGGGCAGAAGAGCGATCTCAATATCCGTGGCGCCTTCATGCATCTGCTTGCCGATGCGGTGATATCGGCCGGCGTGGTGGTCGCCGGCGCCGCGATCGCTCTGACCGGCTGGTCGTGGATCGATCCCGCCGCCAGTCTCGCGATCTCCGCCGTGATCGTCTGGGGCACCTGGGGGCTGCTGCGGGAATCGGTGCAGATGTCCATGGATGCGGTGCCTTCCGGCATCGCACCCGGCGACATCCGCGGCTATCTGGAAAAGCTGCCCGGCGTCGCCAGCGTCCACGATCTCCATATCTGGGCGATGAGCACTTCGGAGAATGCGCTGACGGCGCATCTGGTGATGCAAAACGGCCATCCCGGCGACGCCTTCCTCATCGATCTCTGCCGCGAGCTCGATCATAAATTCCACATCCATCATCCCACGATTCAGATCGAAATGGGGGATGCCGGAATATGCGAGCTGGAGCCGGCGGCGCGGGTTTAAGCGCTTGCGGATGGATCGATAGGGAAAGGATTGTTGACATAAAGCGGCCGCTCGCCGACGGCATACTCCGCGCCGGCGATATACAAAATTGCGCCGAAGGGTTAAGATGGGCGATGAAATTGGACTTCCCTAACCCATCTCGCAGCTACGATGCCCGACGACAACGGGTGCGATTCTGGGCCCATGATGAAGCGCTGGAAATCCCCTTCTTCATTGAAGTGGCGGCGCTTTGCCGGATAGATCCGAACGCTGCCGGCGATGAAGATGAATTGCTCCGAGTCTTCGACGTCAATCGTTCGCGGATCTGTGCCGCCGCGACGCGCATCTATACGCGGTATGAGCGCGCGTCCTATACCTTGTCGCCCGCGGATCTGAGCTAGGCAAATCAGATTCAGGCGGATCAGATTCAGGCGGATCAGATTCAGGCGGATCAGATTCAGGCTGGGCCGTGGCTTCCTAGAGTTCTTGCTCCGGCGCCGCTTCGCTCTCGGCCAGCCGTCGGAAATCCTCTGCGACGCTCGCGATCAACTGCTTATGGCGCGGATCCTGGCTCGCGGCGTTGCCGGCCAGGAGGCCTATGACATAAAGCGCCTTTTCCGCCGCTTCCGACCATGTCTGCGAGGGCGTCGCCAACAGGAATTTGTCGAGCGAAGCCTGATTCTGTCGCAACAAGTCTTGATTCTCGGCAACCCCCTTTAAGTGACGCCGTGCATTCGCAGCCTTCTGCGCAGTCAATCCGCGGTGCTCATCGAGAATGACGGGGTCTTTGCCGTTTTCATTGTCCGCCATCAGGGCAGCCTTTTTTCAGCGAGCGTGAGAGCACGGCTGCGGCCAATCTTGGACCGATCAGCCTTGGACGGATTTGGCCTGGCCCGGTTTTATCAGCGCATCCGCGCAAGCGGTGGCCAGATCCCGATCCGGGTGCATCGCCGCCGGCATGGTCGCCCAGCCGGCGTTCATTACGAAGTCGCGCCGCTCATAGTCCGTGACCATGAGCTTCATCTGCGCGATTTTCGCGGCTAAGTCCGGATCGAGCTTCGACTGGTTGACACAGACGGGAACCAAGGCATCGACGACGGCGGCGTCGCTTTTCACTTGGGCAAAACGGTCGGCGGACGCTGCCGAATACCATCCGCCTTGCCAGAAGCCTATGCCGATGGCGGCGCCGGCACCGAACAGGGCACCAAAGATCGCCGGCGGGATCCATTGAAGTCTCATAGCCCGCCTCTCATGAAGGGGCCTGCCGCGCCCAGTCATGTCATCCTGCGCCCTATTCGGTGTTAAAGATAGGCAATTCACAACGCGCCGATTTGGCGCCGCCGGCTTCCACGATGGAAACGCGCCGGCTGAAACAATCCTGACGCGGTTGAAACGATAGCGTCGCCCAGCACCATATCCATTTTCACAATCAACGCGTGCTGCTACTCTCACGCGATCGATCGATAGACCGCTCCCCATAACGGAAAGCCCCAATATGCACGGCCCGCGCGCAGCTTCGATGCTTGCCAAACTCGGTCTTTTGACCGCAATGCTTGGAATTGCCGGCTGCGCGCCGGCGGGATTGGAACCTGAATCGGCTTCGAAGATCAAAACCGTCGGCGTGATTTCGGCCCTGGGCGATCTGAATTACGAGGAGGTCGCCATCATGGCCTTCGGCAACGACCAGTTCCAGACGCCGGCACGGGTCTATGCAATCGACCAGTATACGGACGACCTGATCGCGAAGAAGCTCGCCGGACGATAACGTTCGGCCGGTCAAATACGACCCGGCAGATTTTCAGTCGGACAAGATTGCGATCTCGTCCGCTGGGGAAGCCCTAGGTTCGGGAGAGGCGGCCGGCGACGTGATTCGCGGGAAGGCCCGCCCCAACGATCTCGACGCCTATATTCTCGTCACGCCGATCGGCGCCTCGATCGACGGCACCAACCAGATCGCGCGCGGAATCGGCATGAACGGTCACGCGACCATCGTCGGCCACAATTACGCCGCGCATGCGCTTTATGGGCTCGCGGTGATCGATGGGCATACCGGCAAGGTTATCGCCTGGCAGGGCAAAATGGGTGCGCCGGTTGAGGCCTATGCGGCGGCGGACGAGACCTTCTGGCCGGCGGACGAGGACAATGTTCCGCCGGATCAGGCAAAGAAGCTGGCCGACGCGGTCAAGCAGGCGATCGCAGCTTCCGTCGACAGTGAACTTCAGCAAGCCGGGCTGCTGCCGGAGCAATGAAGCGAGGGCGGGAGGATGACGGACAAAGAGCCGCCGATAGGTTTCCGCCGGGTATCGTCTATTCCATAGGATTTGAAGACGGCGCCGCGATTGAGGTTCACGAGGGTCAGCTGGCCGAAGAGCACCTTCCTTCCCGGGAGAAATAAACAAGGACGCCGCTCTTTCGGGCGGCGTCCTTTTTGTCGCTCTCGAAGAGGTCTTGGTTTCGCTCAGGCTGCTGCGGTCACCGCGAAGGCGGTCTTGCGGCGGCGCATTGCGATCCAGCCAAGCCCGCCGAGCGCGGAGAGCAGGAGCGGCAAGGTGGCCGGGATCGGCGTCGCGGCGACCGCCACCGAGACGGAGGTGGCGTTCAGCGAGGCGCTGGTGAAGCCTCCATTGTTATCGAGGAAGCTCAGAGTGCCGGGCAGGTTGTCGAAGGATAGGGATTCGAGATTTCCGGCATCGCTATAGAGGCCCGCACCGGTCGTGCTGAGGGTGAAGCTGGAAAAATACGGCGAGATATTGGAGCTGCTGATGGTGAATTGTTGGTTGGACGAACCTACCGGCTCTTTCTTGAGCGTCACGCTCGAATTGTTGCCGCCATCATAGCTGAACGTATCAGACCCGACCTGGAAGTCGATCTTGATGGCGCCTTTCG
>DASYDA010000179.1:0-6481 GCA_036499865.1 Dongiaceae bacterium
AGGGCGACGAGAACGTCTTCATCCACAGCGACGAGGCGCCGGAGAAGGCCTATGACGGCGTGGTCGTCCGCCTTGCCTTGGACGACAAGACGGTGATCACCGTCCCGATCAAGGGCGACCGGCTGGACATCGCCCATGCCAAGCTGCCCCAGGGCTTCGCCCTCGAGGAGCAGCCGATAAAGAATGTTCCGAACCAATAATCGGCGATAGGTGACTCATGTCTCGCTCCGCTCTGCTTCGCTCGGGCCTTCTGGCCTCCGTGCTCGTCC
Organism: Dongiaceae bacterium; assembly: GCA_036499865.1. Taxonomy (GTDB): domain Bacteria; phylum Pseudomonadota; class Alphaproteobacteria; order Dongiales; family Dongiaceae; genus Dongia. The sequence continues at coordinate 270 of DASYDA010000179.1, forward strand.
TGCTGCCGGCATCCTTCGCCGCAGCGGATGATCTCCTTAAGGACGCCACGAATTCCGAGATCGCCGTCCGGGCGGACGGCGACGGCTATCAGGTGACCACCACCAACCGCCGGTTCGAGACCGATATCTTCACGGTGGCGCTGGATTCCAGCAAGAAGCTGCCCGGCATCAACGCGGACGGAGTCTTCGAGCAGGTGTTGATGATCGAGCAGATCGACGTGACCAAGGAAGGCCCGTCGATCGACACCGAGACCGTTTCCAAGAAAGTGAAGGTGACGGCCTATGCCTTGAGCAAAGAGGGCAAGGGACCGGTCCGCTTCACCATCGAGGGCGAGGGTGACGAAGTTCAGGTGGAGGGAAACTATCTTGCCATCACGCGCTGGGGCTGCTGCGGCGATCTGAATACCCATGCGGTCTACAGCATGGAGACCGGCGCCTATCTGTTCAACGCGACGGGCGATCGCGATGAAACCGGAGATTGGGCGACTTTGGATGAGAAGGGCGGCTGGGCGAATTCTCGTATCGTTTCCTACCATGTGACGCCGACCATGGATGACGACAAGGTCCTCGCCGGCGCACCCTATGCCGCGGCAGTGATCAACTATGCGAGCCAGACCGCGCCCATTCAGCGGATCCTGGTGACGCTGCCGAAGAAACTCATCGACGATGATGCGCCGGGCATGTGGGATCCCAAGCTTCTGCTCATCGCCAAGAGCCAGCCGAAGGGCGATATCAGCTATTTCGCGCAGACCACGGACGAGCCGGAGAAGGCTTATAACGGCGTGACCGCGCGCCTCGCTCTGGACGCGAAGACGGTCATCGTCATCCCGATCAAGGGCGATCGCCTGGATGTTGCCCATGCCACGCTGCCGCAGGGCTTCGCGCTCAAGGAGATGCCCATTGCGCCGGCAAAGGCGGTTTCGAACCCATGATCGGTGATCGTATGTCGTGCCCAACTCTGCTTCGATCGAGCTTGTTGGCTTCGGCGCTCGTTCTGTTGCCGGCTTCGTTCGCGGCGGCGGACGATCTTCTTAAGGATTCCACCGGGTCCGAGATTTCCGCCCAGCCCGACGGCGACAATTACCAGATGACCGTCACCAACCGCCGGTTCGAGACCGATATTTTTGCGGTGGCTCTGGATGCCTCCAAGACGCTTCCCGGAGTCAGCGCCGATGGGATTCTCGACCAGGTCCTGTTGATCGAGCAGACCCATGTGAGCAAGGAGGGTCCGACGATCGATACCGAGCCCGTTTCGGCCAAGGTGAAGGTGACGGCCTATACCTTGAGCAAGCAGGGCAAGGGGCCGGTGCGTTTCACCATCGAAGGCGATGGCGACGAGGTGAAGGCGGACGGGCCCTATCTCGCCATCAAGCGCTGGGGATGCTGCGCCGATCAGGAGACCAATACGGTCTACAGCCTGGAGACCGGCGCCTATCTTTTCAATGCGACCGGCGGCAAGGGCCAATTCGGCGATTGGGCCACTTTGGGCGCGAAAGGCGGCGGTTGGGGAACCTCGCGGATCGTCTCCTACCACGCGGCGCCGACGCTGGCCGACGATACGGTTCTCGCGGGCGCGCCGAACGCCGCAGTGGTGATCAACTATGCGAGCCCGACCCAGGCGATCCAGCGCATCCTGGTGACGGTGCCGAAGAAACTGATCGACGACGGCGCGACGGTGGACTGGCTCCCCAAGCTCACCCTCGTCGCCAAGAGCCAGCCGAAGGGCGACACCAGTTACTACGCACAGGAAGGCGGCGCGCCGGAAAAGGCCTATGACGGCGTGACCGTACGCTTGGCCTTGGACGACAAGACGGTGATCACCATCCCGATCAAGGGCGACCAGCTGGACATCGCCCATGCCAAGCTACCGAAAGGCTACGCGCTCAAGGACATGCCGGTGAAGGATGCTGCGAATCCGTGATCGCCCGTGATCGAAAGAGATGAAGCGAAGTGCCGGCGGGCCACTCAGGGGGAAAGTGCCCGCCGGCGGGGCTTCGTAATGCTTCGCGGGATTCCGCACGGAACCGGCGAAGCATTCCTAAGGCAATCGCATCCTTAGGGAATCTGTCGGGGGATAGGGGATCGCCCGACACACATACAATGTCGGCCTTTCCAGTGGGTTGCGCGAGTGATGCGCGTCACAATAACGCTGGCTTGATTTTCCATGTTATTTCAGCAGCTTAAGCCGACTTTTGGAATATTCCGATCGGCCGATTGTCGCCCTGGTTCGTGTAAAATCGCGCTGGCGAGCGGGGTCCGGGGATCGATACGGTTTCGGGCCAAACCGGCCAGCAGCCCGGCGGCGTGAAGATTGATCAAGGCGAGTGCGTAAACCGCCATCGCGAAACTGCCTTTGCGCCGCCACTGGACCGCCAGAGGGCCGAGCAGCAGGACGGCGAAAGCCGCGGCGCAGGCGGCCGGCCATCGACTGGAAAAGCCGCCGGTCAGCAGCGCGATCAGCGCCAACCACCAGATCACGACCATGCCGTAGAGCAATGTTTGCTTGGCGGCCACGCCGCTGCGTCCGGTGCCGAGCCCCGCGCGGAGCAGTTCGCCTTGGCCATAGACATATTTGGTGCGCCAGCGGTTGAGCAGCAGCCGGAACGAGGACGTGCCATGGCCGTAGTGATAGACGGCGATCGCATCGAGCCGCAGGAAGCGCCAGCCGTTCCGCGCGAGCCGGGTGCCGAACTCGATCTCCTCGCAGGCATGCAGGTTGCGATCGGTGAGATAGCCGGATTGCCGGATCGCCTCGGCGCGGAACAGGCCGCCGCCATTGAGGTGCTGCTTCAGGCCCGGCTCGGCATTGCCGGCCTTCTTATGTGTCTGGGCGCGACGCTGGAACTCCAGGGTCATCACCCGGTCGATGATCTGGCCGCCCACGCCGGCGAGGCGCGGATCCGCATCGAGGGCGCGATGGGCGGCGGGCAGGAATTCCGGCGCCAGCTCCATATCGCCGTCGAGCAGCAGGATGCGTTCCCCACGGGCATATTGAAAGCCGAGCTGGCCGGCGCTGCCGCAACCGCGATCCGCCTTGTTCAGGAGTTGGACCACGCGGACCGGGAAGCGCTTCGCGATCTCCACAGTCGCGTCATCCGAGAGGCTGTCGGCGACGATCACCTCGGTGGCGGCGGGATCGGTGCTGCCGAGGATCGAGCGCAGGCAAGTCTCGATCTTCCCGGCTTCGTTCAGCGTTTTGACGATCACCGAGAGCATGGCACCGACGGCACGGGATTCATGGGTGCTGGCGTCGGACGCGAAACCGCTCAGATGCGCCGGTAGAGCCAGGACGGAATGTAATTCTTCCGCTTGTTCAAGACCACGCCTTGCAGCTTGCCGCCGGCGGCTTCGATCTCTTCCATGGCGCGCTTCACCACGGGAACGCGGGTATGGGCCGCTTCGACGACGAGCAGGCAGGAATCCGCGAGGCTGGAGGCGCTGACATAGCCGGCCGCGGTCATCACCGGCGGGCAGTCGATGATGACGATGTTGAAGACGTTGCGCAGGCGATGGAAAAGCTGCGGCAGCAGCCTGAGGTCGATCTCGCTGGGATCGTTGGCGCCGTCGATCTGCAGCGCGGCGAGATCGATCGCGCCGCCGCGCGGCAAGGTCAGCCGCACGGTGCGGATCGGGGCGCCCCGCGCCGCCGCCCACAGGCTGTCCACCATGCTCGGCCCGAAATAAGCGCTCTGATCGGCCGCGCCGGGATTGCCGTCCACCAGCAGCACGCTGTTGGTGGGCGAGCGCGACAGCGAGATCGCGATCTCACGCGCCACGATCGACGTGCCCTCGCCCTTCTGCGAGCCGTAGATCGCCAGGATCAGCGACCCCTTCTCGATCGCATAGGAATTGATCGCCGCGGTGACGCTGAGCAGGTGGCGTCCCATGTCGGTGTCTTCGGCGCGGGTCACCGCGCGCTTTTCGGAGATGGTGTGGCGCTCCCGATGATGCGGCTGGAGCTGGCTTTCGCCGGGGCGCATCACCTGGTTGACGGCGGCTTGCACGGTCGCGGGCACGTTTTCGATGGAGGGCCTTTGGCTGGAATGATTGTCCTGCGCCATACTCGTCCTTCAGTTCCAAATCGCCGGGCGCGATGCTCAGATCGCCTGGCGGAGCTCCGACGGCTGCGATGCACCGAGCAGCCCGTCGAAATAGGCGACCGTGGCCTCGATACCCTCGCGAAGCTCGACCTTCGGCTCCCAGCCGATCGTCTTACGGGCATAGCTTATGTCCGGCTGCCGCTGTTTCGGATCGTCGGTCGGCAGCGGCGCATGGACGATCGGCACGCGATTGCCGACCACCTCCCGCACCACGTCCGCCAGCTCGCGCATACTAAACTCCCTAGGGTTTCCGAGGTTCATCGGGCCGGTGACCGCCGGCTCGGTCGCCATGAAACGCAGGAAACCCTCGATCAGATCGTCGACATAGCAGAATGAACGCGTTTGCGAACCATCGCCGTAAATCGTGATCGGCCGGTTCTGCAAGGCTTGCACGATGAAATTCGAAACCACGCGCCCGTCCTGTGGATGCATCCGGGTGCCGTAAGTGTTGAAGATCCGGGCCACCTTGATGTTGAGATTATGCTGCCGATGATAGTCGAAGAACAGGGTCTCGGCGCAGCGCTTGCCCTCATCATAGCAGCTTCGCGGGCCGATGGGATTGACATGGCCCCAATAGGATTCCGGCTGCGGGTGGACATCGGGATCGCCATAGACCTCGCTGGTCGAGGCCTGGAAGATCGTGGCGCGGGTACGCTTGGCGAGGCCCAGCATGTTGATCGCGCCATGCACGCTGGTCTTGGTGGTCTGCACCGGATCATACTGGTAATGGATCGGCGAGGCGGGGCAGGCGAGGTTGTAGATCTCGTCGACCTCGACATAGAGCGGGAAAGTCACGTCATGCCGCATCAGTTCGAAGCGCGAATTGCCCAGCAGATGCGCGACATTCGAGCGGCGGCCGGTGAAGAAATTATCGACGCAGAGAACCTCGCAGCCTTCGTTGAGAAGGCGCTCGCACAAATGGGAGCCGAGAAAACCCGCGCCGCCGGTAACCAGCACACGTTTGCTTGGATTGCTCACGGCCGCGCTTCCCCGATCCCCGTCACAACGATGCGCCGCCCCGCGCAGTTTCCCGCTGGGAAGCGCACTTTTGCGCCCTTCCCCAATTCAGGAGGCATTTGGTTAAAGTCCAACAAAACAGTATAGGTTTGCGGTGCTTTGGCAAACTCATCCAAACGATGTGCAATCTGTTGTCAGCGTTAAATTACGATTATTTATCAGCACCTTATGCAAGTGCGGGACTTTCTGTGACAACCCAAATCGGCGTATCGACACACCATGATGATATTTTACCGCATAGTTTGGACCCGGGCTTGGCGCTGACATTTCCCCTCGCAAAGTGCGCCATGCGCACCCCATCAAAGCGCCGGCGGCGGCTATAGTTCGAACGGCGGAACTGGGGAATCCATGCTGCGCGACAGCGTCATCTACATCCTGGCCCGTGCGGTGCCGAGCCTCCTCGGCTTCGTCACGGGCATGGCCCTCACCTGGCTGCTGACGCCCACGGAATACGGCACCTACGGCCTCGGCATCGCGATGGTGACGCTGCTGGCGGGGGTGTTCTTCGACTGGCATGCGCTCAGTTTCATGCGGTTCTTCCAGGCGAACGCCACCAATCCGGTCTTCATGCCGACCGTCGTGCAGTCTTTCCTCATGCTTTGCGGTGCGAGCGCGATATTGGCCGGGGCGGTGGATGTCAGCGGCCTGCTGCCACTGGAATATCGCGGTCTGCTCTGGGTCTCGCTGCCCGGATGCTGGGCCTTCGCCTGGTTCGAACTCGCCTCGCGGGTGGAAGTCGCGCGGTTCCGACCGATGCGGTATTTCTGGATGAATTTCATGCGGAACGCGCTGATCCTGGGACTCTCGGTCCTGGTCGCATGGATGTTCCGCGCGCCGCTTTGGGTGCTGGGCGCCACCTATCTCTCGATGTTCCTGGCGGCGCTCGTCTTCCATCCCTCGGGGATCCGGCTATCGCCCCGGTTATTCGACACCGACGTGGCGCGGCGGCTGGTCGCTTTCGGCTGGGCCATGGCCATCGTCCGCGCCACCGGCGGCGTTTCCTTCGCGCTGGACCGGATGCTGCTGGAGACCTTGGCGGGCCGCGACGCCGTCGGCTACTACACGGTCGCCTATTCGCTGGCGCAGACCACGATC
>DASYDA010000180.1:0-7938 GCA_036499865.1 Dongiaceae bacterium
TGACCGTCTGGTTGTAGATCCAATGGGCGGAGCGCTCAGGATCGGAATGGGCGGGATTGGATTCCTCGGTCATAAACGAACTCCAAAGCAGGTTGCGGTTGAACGGCTGGACGCCACGATGGTTGCCGGGTTTCCGGCCAGATGCAACTCCCGTTGCTTTGCCATGGGGGAACCCTCTAATCTTGGGTGTAGCGAGAGGGCGCGCTCCAAAGGACCACCACGTATCATCGATGTCGGTAGAGATCGCATTCTCCGATCTGCGCTCGACGGTCCTGCGCGAGGGCTATGCCTATTGGCTGGCCAAGAAAGGCGACCGCCTGTTCCCCGCCCGCGCCGATTTCGACCCGATGGTCGAGGCGCCGAAGCTCTCCCGCCAGATCATCCTGCTCGATGTGCAAAGGGAGCCGCTGGATTTCCGCTATCGCTTCGTGGGCACGCAGCTCCGCCAGAACATGGCCGCGGAATGGACCGGCCAATGGATGTCGAAGATCGATTTCCAGCGGCCGCCCAATCCGATCTGGTCGCATCATCAATGGGTGGTGGAGAACCGGCAGCCACGGTTCTTCCGCCCGACCTATATCGGCCCGAACAAGGAATTCAAATCCATCGAGGCGGCGATCCTGCCGCTCGGCCCCGATCCCGAGACCATCGACATGCTGATGATCTTCGTCGATTTCCTGTCGAAGGTTAAAAGGTAGGGCATGCCGGTCTGGACCGATATCACCCGGAACCGATCGCCGCGCGTGACGGCGCTGCATGAATGGTGGCAATCGCGGCGGCGGGCGTCCCGATCGGGCAGCCCCGACGTGCCCGATCGCAGCGATCTCGATCCGCCCGACCTGGTGCCGCTGCTGCCCAATCTCCTCCTGGCGGAAGTGGAGCATGATCCGTTCCGGATCCGTTACCGGCTGATCGGCACCAGGATCGCCGCGGTGACCGACTTCGAAATCACCGGCCGCTATCTCGACGACCTGTTAGGCCCCGATCCGGATATCGACTGGGTGGATTACTACCGCACCGTCTATCGGAGCCGGCAGCCGCTGCTGGGAACGGCCACGGTGCCGACCACCAGCGGCAATCCTGCCACTTATGAGTTCGGCATCTTCCCGCTGACCCTGGGCGGCGAAAGGATCGAACAGTTCGTCTCGATCGAAGATTACCTCGACCTGCAATTCACCTCGGCGCTGCTGCGGCCCTGGCTGCGCTGATCACGCGCCCGGCGCGAAGATCACGTAGATCTTGCGCAGATAGTCACCGGCGACCTTGAAATCGGCTCGGGCGCCCATCGGGATGAACAAGGTGTCGCCTGCCTTGAAGGACTGGGTGTTGCCGGCGGCGTCGGTGGTCGAAACCCCACCCTCCAGAAAATGCATCAGCTCATAGCGCGGAAACGGCACCACCTTCCGGTGATAGTAGCTGGTGTCCCAGGTGCCGATCTGGAACCGCCCGGATGGATCGACATAGCAATCCTGCCCGTGCTGCTCGGGCACCGGACCGTTCAGCACTTCGGACGGCGGCGGCGGCGACGGCTCTTTCGGTGCCCGATGATGATCCGGCTTGATGACCTGCGATGCACTGCTGGCGTTGGCCGCTTCGTCTTTCGGTTCGTAGATCACGTAATACTTCTTCACCTTGCTTTTCTGTACCCATCGGCAAGGCAGCCCGCGCGGGATGACGAAGCTTTCACCGGCTTTGACCGTCGTTTCGCGGCCGCCGGCTTCGACGATCGTGACCTCGCCTTCCAGCAGCAGCATGAATTCGTGCACCGGATAAGGCTCCAGGCGCGAGGTGAAGGCGGTGCATTCCCAAACGCCGGCGCTGAGGCCGATCCCGGCATCCTCGAAATAGACATGCCCGCTCTGGACCGGCGAACCGCTTTCCAGGCTATCCGCCGGCATATCGGGCCAGCAGGGAAAGGCGCGGCCGGCGGGAAGCTGGGGCTCGAAACGAATCACCTTCAGCTCGGACATCTTCGATATTCCCTCCGCAGTTCGCGCGTCACAGCCGGCAGCCACAGGATCCTATCCGATTCGGGTTATCCTGACTGCCCCACACTGGGTTGTATGGATTCCAAACAATCCCATCTTTGGGCGAAACCATAATGCTGCAATAGTCCCTCCACGAGATCGCGGCGAACCACAGCCGCCGATCGATGGCGAAAATCATTGGAATTCAAGAAATGCGCAAGTTCCGCTTGCCGCACATGGGAATCTTTTTGCCGCTGTTCCTGGTGCTCCTGGCGGCGTTGCCGAGATTGGCCCAAGCCGATTCCGGCTGCCGGGTCACCGCCTTGCGGGGCGCCGCGCAGCGCGAGCATGTCGGCGTCGCATCTCCGCTTAAGCTCGGCGATGCGCTGGATGCGGGGGATACGGTCGTCACCGGCGCAGGCGCCCGCGTGAAGCTGCATTTCGTCGACGGATCGGAAATCAATCTCGCGGAGAACTCGCGGCTCACCATCAACGATGCGGCATTCCATCCGGAAGCACATTCCCGCTCCATCATCCTGACGCTGGTCCAGGGATTGCTGCGTGCGGCGGCGGCGAAGTTCGCGGTCTCCACGGAGTCAAAGTTCGAGATCCATACCGGGGTCGCCTATTCGGCGGTGCGCGGCACGCATTGGATCGTGGCTGCAGCGCCCGCCGAAACCCGCGTCTATGTGCAAGACGGACTCGTTGCCGTCGGCACGGATTTCGCGAACGACCAGTTTCCCAAGCTGCTGGTGCACGACCGCTGGATCACGGTCACCCGCAAGGGGCTCGGACAGGTGCGGGAGACACCGGCCGGCGCCGTCAACGATCTGATCAAGAAAACCGATCTCGCTTCGGCCAATACCAATCAGTCCCAGACGGTCGATTTCGCGGAGAACGCCAACCCGGCACCGACAGATCCCGCCGGCACCCGCGGCAATGACGCCGGACCGACGGGAACCAATGCGTCGGGCGGCACACCGGGCAGTGGCGCCGCCTCACCCGGCGGCGTGGCGGGCGCTTTGAACGGCGTCACCACCAGAACCGTGAATGGCGTGACGAATACGCTGAACGGCGTCACCGGTGCACTTGGTGGCGTGACGGATGCATTGGGCGGCGTCACTTCCAACGCCGTGAACGGCGTGACGAATGCACTGGGCGGCGTAACGACGGCCGCGACCTCGACGGTTTCCAGTTTGACCGGGACGGTCGGCGACGTGGCGACCGACGCAGTGTCGACGGTCTCGGGAACGGTTTCCAGCTTGGCCGGCCCGGTCGTAACCACGACCACCACCACCGTGACCAAAACGGTCTCCACCGTTACCGGAGTGCTGGGCTTGAATAAGAATGGCTCGAGCGATGCTTCCGGATCGTCGGATAATGGCGGATCTTCGGGGAGCGGATCGTCAGGAAGTGGATCGTCGGGGAGTGGTGCATCGGGTGGATCATCCGGAGGCAATTCGTCCGGTGGCAGCTCATCTGGCGGCAGCTCATCTGGCGGCAGTTCGTCCGGTGGAAGTTCGTCCGGTGGAAGCTCGTCCGGCGGCAGTTCGTCCGGCGGCGGTTCGTCTGGCGGCAGTTCGTCCGGCGGCGGTTCGTCCGGCGGCAGTTCGTCAGGCGGCGGTTCGTCCGGCGGAAGTTCCTCGGGCGGAAGCGCGTCGGGTGGGAGCGCATCCAGCGGCGCATCGTCCAGCGGCGGCTCCGCTTCGAGCAGCGGTTCCAGCTCCGGCGGCGGTTCGCTCGGAGGCGCCGTGGGCGGCGCGGTGAGATCGGCGGTGGGCGGGTTGAAAAACGCCGTGGGCGGTCTGCTCCACTAGAGCGCCGCTTTAGTTTCCACCCAACGAACCGGCGGCGCCGGAATATTGTACGTGGTCGCCTTCCCGGATGCCGAGCGCCGCGGCGGTACCGCCATTGATCTCCAGCACCGCCCGCACCGGCGCCGCGGAAGGAATCGGCGTTTCATCCTCGGGCACGGCATTGGCGGCGATATGCGCGATGCTGCCATCGGCCTTGATGAACAGCATGTCGAGCGGGATCAGGGTGTTCTTCATCCAGAAGGCCACCGGTTGCTCGGAAGGATAGACGAACAGCATGCCGGCATTCGCGGCCATGGTCTTGCGGAACATCAACCCGCGTTCGCGCTGATCCTCGGTGGTCGCCAGTTCGACCTCGAAACGATAGGCGCTGGACCCGGCATGGATGATCAGCGAATCCGCCGCGGCGGATCGGGCCAAGGCCGGCATCGCGGCCAATGCCAGCAATAACGTGGCGGCGACAGCGCGGATTCCGCGCCATTCGTTCATTCGGGTGGGCATGCTTGCATCCATCGTCAAAGCCGCGGTCGCGCGGCGGCGCTCCAATCATCCATCCCTAGATGAGAAATCGGCATGGGATCAACCCCTTCCAATCAAGGTCCCGCTTACCATATCCCATTCCCAACACGGCGCCTTGACGGCGCGGCGGCATGCCGGGAAGCTGACGGCGGGCACAGGAAGAGGAATCCCACCATGGATATGACCGGCGAATATCGCATCGAGGCGCCGCGCGCCGCCGTCTGGGCGGCGCTCAACGATCCCGAGACGCTGAAACAGGTGATCACCGGTTGCGATGAGCTGACCAAGGTCTCCGATACGGAATTCCATGCCCAGGTTACGGCCAAGGTGGGGCCGGTGAAGGCGAAGTTCGGCGGCAAGATCCTGCTGAGCGATCTCGATCCGCCCAACGGCTATACCATTTCCGGCGAGGGACAGGGCGGCGTCGCCGGTTTCGCCAAGGGAAACGCCAAGGTCCGGCTGGAGGACGTGCCCGAAGGCACTTTGCTGAAATACGAGGTCCACGCCCAGATCGGCGGCAAGCTCGCCCAGATCGGCTCGCGGCTGCTCGACGGCGCCGCGCACAAGATGGCGGATGAATTCTTCGGCGACTTTGCCCAGGTGGTGCAGACGCGTGTCGTCGAAGGCGCTACCGCCACCACCGTCGCGGCACCGGAACCGGTTGCGATGCCGGAACCTGCCGCCGCTTCGGTGGAGACGGCCCCCGAGGCGAGGGTGACGCCGCAAGCCAGTCTGCCGCCCGCCGTCTGGATCAGCGGATTGATCGTCGTCGTGGGCGGCGCGCTCTGGTATTTCCTGCGGCGATAATCCACCACTTCTTTCCTTCGCGACTCTATCTTCTCTCGGCGTTTGCACATCTCGATATGAATAACCGGATATAACGAATGCGCAAAAGCCGCGCCAGTCGCGGCTCCCGTGCGCCTTGACCGTTTTTTCCCAACGCGCCCATAATCCTGTTGCCAAAAAGACCGGGACGAACCGGCACACGGCGCTCGGCGACCGGCGTCGACGCCATTCAAGGGAGGTTTCACGCATGCCCACCGTATCGATGACGGTGAACGGAAAAGCCGTCACCGGGGAAGTCGAAGGCAGGACGCTGCTCGTCCACTTTCTGCGCGACAAATTGCATCTGACCGGAACCCATGTCGGCTGCGACACCGCGCAATGCGGCGCCTGCACCGTCCATCTCAACGGCCAGTCTGTGAAGTCCTGCAACATGCTCGCGCTGCAGGCGAATGGCGCGCAAGTGACGACCATCGAGGGTCTCGCGCAGAACGGCACGCTGCATCCGATGCAGGAAGCCTTCCGTGACCATCACGGCCTGCAATGCGGCTTCTGCACGCCCGGCATGGTAATGGCCGCGGTCTCCCTGGTGAAAGAGAATCCGGGCATCGGCGAGGATGAGATTCGCCACGGTCTCGACGGCAATATCTGTCGCTGCACCGGCTATCACAACATCGTCAAGGCCGTGAAAGCCGGCGCCCAGGCTATGTCATCCGGGGCCATGTCTTCTTCCAGCGCGGGAGGGCAATGACCATGGCCAACGACGTCAGCCCGACGGGCATCGGCGCTTCCGTAAAGCGCAAAGAGGATTTCCGCTTTCTGACCGGCCGCGGCACCTATACCGACGACATCAATCGTCCGGGCCAGGCCCATGCCTATATCCTGCGTTCGCCCTATGCTCATGCCGACATCGTGAAGATCGATACGACGAAGGCGAAGGCGGCGCCCGGCGTGGTCGCGATCTTCACCGGCGCGGATTACGACAAAGGCGGCCTGCCCTGCGGCTGGCAGATCCACAGCAAGGACGGCTCGCCGATGATCGAGCCGCCGCATTTCCCGCTCTGCAAGGACAAGGTACGGCATGTGGGCGATCAGGTGGCCCTGGTCGTCGCGGAGACCTATGCCCAGGCGAAGGACGCGGCGGAACTGATCGAGGTGACCTATAACGAGCAGAAGCCGGTGGTGTCGGTCTCCGATGCGGATAAGCCGGGCGTGGCCCAGGTCTGGGCCGATGCGAAGAACAACACCTGCTACGACTGGCATATCGGCGACAAGGCGGCAACCGACGCGGCCTTCGCCAAGGCGGCGCATGTCACCAAGATCGATCTGGTCAACCAGCGCTTGATTCCAAACGCAATGGAGCCCCGTGCCGCGATCGGCGATTTCGATCGCGCGACCGGCGAGTTCACGCTCTACACCACCAGCCAGAATCCGCATGTGATCCGCCTGCTGATGGGCGCCTTCGTGCTGCAGATTCCGGAAGCGAAGCTGCGCGTGGTGGCGCCGGATGTGGGCGGCGGCTTCGGCTCGAAGATCTTCCACTACGCCGAGGAAGCGCTCGTCACCTGGGCGGCCGGCAAACTCGAACGGCCGGTGAAATGGACCGCGGAGCGCAGCGAATCCTTCCTGACCGATGCCCATGGCCGCGACCATGCGAGCCATGCGGAACTCGCCATGGACAAGGACGGCAAGTTCCTGGGCTTACGCGTCGCCACCAAGGCCAATATGGGCGCCTATCTTTCCACCTTCGCGCCCTGCGTGCCGACCTATCTCTACGCGACCTTGCTCGCGGGCGTTTACAGCACGCCGGCGATCTATGCCGAGGTGAAGGCGGTGTTCACCCACACCGCCTGCGTCGATGCCTATCGCGGCGCGGGACGGCCGGAGGCGACCTATCTCCTCGAGCGCCTGGTCGAGAAAGCGGCGCGGGAAACCGGCATCGACCGCGTCGAGATCCGGCGCAAGAACTTCATCCCGAAGGACGCCTTCCCCTATCAGACGCCGGTCGCCCTGCAATATGACAGCGGCGATTATTTCGCGACTCTCGATCTCGCGCTGAAGCTCTCGGATTGGGCGGGCTTCGAGAAGCGCCGCGAGGACGCGAAGAAGAACGGGAAGCTCCGCGGCATCGGCATCTCGACCTATCTCGAAGCCTGCGGCATCGCGCCTTCGGCCGTGGTGGGCAGCCTCGGCGCCCGCGCCGGCCTCTATGAGACGGGATCGATCCGCGTGCATCCGACCGGATCGGTGACGGTGTTCACCGGTTCGCACAGCCATGGCCAGGGCCACGAGACCACCTTCGCGCAGTTGGTTTCCGACGGGCTCGGGATCCCGATCGAGAATGTCGAGGTCTCCCATGGCGACACCAACAAGATCCCGTTCGGCATGGGTACCTATGGCTCGCGTTCGCTGGCCGTCGGCGGTTCCGCGATCGTCAAGGCGATGGACAAGATCATCACCAAATCGAAGCGCATCGCCGCCCATCTGATGGAAGCCTCGGTCGCGGATGTCGAATTCAAGAACGGCAACTTCACGGTGACCGGCACCGATAAATCCGTTCCATTTGGCACCGTCGCTCTGACCGCTTATGTGCCGCACAACTATCCGATCACCGAGCTGGAGCCAGGGCTTGAAGAAACCGCGTTCTACGACCCGCTGAACTTCACCTATCCCGGCGGCTGCCATATCTGCGAAGTCGAGATCGATCCGGATACCGGCGCGGTCGAGGTGGTGAACTTCACCGCCGCCGACGATGTGGGCCGGGTGATCAACCCGATGATCGTCGAAGGCCAGGTCCATGGCGGCGTCGCCCAGGGCATCGGCCAGGCTCTGCTGGAGGCCGCCGCTTACGACAA
>DASYDA010000181.1:0-3256 GCA_036499865.1 Dongiaceae bacterium
CTGGGCGCCACCCTCGGCGCCTTCATGGCGGTGTTGAATATCCAGATCGTCAACGCCTCCCTCGCCGACATCCAGGGCGCCATCGGCGCCGGCATCGACGACGGCGGCTGGATCTCCACCTCCTATCTCGTCGCCGAGATCATCGTGATCCCCTTGACCGGCTGGCTGGCGCAAGTCTTCTCGGTGCGCCGCTATCTGCTGGTCAACGCCATTCTGTTCCTCGCCTTCTCGGTCGCCTGCGCCTTCGCGCAGAATCTGGGGCAGATGATCGTGCTGCGCGCCATCCAGGGCTTTGCCGGCGGCGTGCTGATCCCGATGGCCTTCACCATCATCATCACCATCCTGCCCAAGGCGAAGCAGCCGGTCGGCCTCGCCTTCTTCGCCCTCTCCGCCACCTTCGCGCCGGCGATCGGTCCCACCATCGGCGGCTATCTCACCGAGAATTACGGCTGGGAATACATCTTCTATGTGAACCTGGTGCCGGGCGCCGTCATGGTGGCGATGCTCTGGTATGCCCTTGACGCGGAGCCGATGAAGCTTTCTTTGTTCTGGCAGGGTGACTGGCCGGGCATCTTCACCATGGCGATCGGCCTCGGCGCGCTGCAGACCGTGCTCGAAGAAGGCAACAAGGACGATTGGTTCGGCTCCGACTTCATCGTGAAGCTCTCCGTGATCGCCGCCGTGGCGCTGAGCCTGTTCTTCTGGATCGAGCTCACCGTCAAGAAGCCGCTGCTCAACCTGCGCCTGCTGGTCCGCCGCAATTTCGGCTTCGGCAGCGTGGCGAACTTCATGATGGGTGTCGCACTCTACGGTTCGGTCTATATCCTGCCGGTCTATCTCGCCCGCATTCAGGGCTACAATTCCGAGCAGATCGGCATGGTGCTGGCCTGGACCGGCTTCCCTCAGCTTATCTTGATTCCGCTGGTCCCGCGGCTGATGAAGGTGATCGATGTCCGCGCCTTGATCGCACTCGGCTTCGCGCTCTTCGCCGCCAGCAACTTCATAAACATTTATATGACCGGCGATTATTCCGGCGAGCAGCTCATCATTCCGAACATCGTGCGCGCCATCGGCCAGGCCCTCGCCTTCACGCCGCTGACCGCGATCGCCACCGCCGGGATCGAGAAGGAGAACGCGGGTTCCGCCTCGTCGCTCTTCAACATGATGCGGAATATCGGCGGCGCCTTCGGCATCGCCTTGCTGCAGACTTTCCTCACCAAGCGCGAGCAGTTCCATTCCAACGTGATCTCGCAATCGGTCGGCATCACCGATCCCGCGACCACCCAGCGCCTGACCGACATGCAGCATTATTTCATGACTCATGGCGTGCCGGATCCGGCCGCCGCCTGGCACAAGGCGGTCGTCGCGATCGCCGGCATCGTGCGCGAGCAATCCTTCATCATGGCGTTCAGCGACACCTTCTACCTGCTGGGTGTCGTGCTGGTGATCGCCCTGGTCTCCTCGCTGCTGCTGAAGGCGGGCGGCAAGCTGTCGGGCGCCTGCGCTCACTAATCCGGCAATTCCGCTTTCAGCAGAGCGTCCCTGTGATGCTGCAGGTCTTCGTCGCGACGGTAATGCATGGTGCCGAGATGGTTGGCCACGGTGAAATCCGGTACCAGCTTGAGAACCGCGTCGCTGTGCTGCCGGGCGCCGGCGCCATCGCCCAGTTGCGCCCGGCAGGCGGCCAGGAAGGAATGATGCACGCATTCGAGCGGTGAAAGCCGGTTGAACGATTCCACTGCATCGGCATAACGCTGGGCCACGAATTGCGCGCGCCCGAGATGGCTCCAGAACCGCGGCGGATGATAGGGATTGAGCCGCATCGCCCTGCGGATCCAGTCGATCCCCTCCTCCGGACGGCCGAGCCAGGTGAGCAGTTCCCCCTGCTGCACCACGACGAGATCGTCGTTCGGGTTGAGGCCGAAGGCCCGTTCCTGGTGATAGGAGGCCTTATCCAGATCGCCGCGGGCGATCCCCACTGCGGCGCGGATGCGGTGGACGTCGGCGTCATCATCGTCAAGGGCAGCCGCTCGTTCCAACTCGGCCACGACCTGGTTCCAGGTCGCGTCCCTGTCCGTGCAGAATCCGTTCACCCATGACTGGCCGAGAATGCAGGCGCGCCAGGCGCGGGCTTGGCCGTACCGCGGGTCGAGCTCGATGGCGCGTTCCGCCATCGCCAGCGCCGCGGTATTGTCCTCGCGCGTCGATCGATGGTGCAGCACACGCGCAGTCATCACGCATTCGAAAGCCGCCATGCTGGAGGTTGGCTTGTGCTCCGCGCGGGCCCGCGTCGCGGCTTCGATGCGCCCGGGCAGAACACCCACGATGGAAGCGGTCACCTCGTCCTGGATGGCGAAGATATCCTCGAGCTCGCGGTCGTACCGTTCCGCCCAGATATGGCGATCCGTCACCGCGTCGATCAACTGCACATTGATGCGGACGCGGTTGCCCGCCTTGCGCACGCTGCCCTCCACGATGTAGTGGACGTTGAAATCCCGCGCGGCTTTCTGCACATCGACGATCTCGTTCTTGTAGCGGAACGAGGAGTAGCGCGAGATCACCAGGAGGCCGTGGAACCGCGAGAGCTGCGTGATCGTGTCCTCGGTCAGCCCATCGGCGAAGAATTCCTGTTCCGGATCGCCGCTCATATTGGCGAAGGGCAACACCGCGATGGAGGGTTTTTCAATGGCCGTCTGCCGATATCCATCGGCCGCAGGCGCAGGCCGCGCCGTATCCAGGACCACCCGGTAGGTTCGTATCCGCCGGGCGATATTCTTCAGGACTGGCTCGCCGATATCTTCGAATTGCAGAGGCAGCTTGGCCGCAACCTGGTCATGAACTGACGCGGAAATGCAGACACCGCCGGGTTCCGCCAGGGTTTGCAGCCGCGCGGCGACATTCACCCCGTCGCCATAGAGGTCGGACTCGTCGACGATCACGTCGCCGAGATTGATGCCGATCCGCAAGCTCAGCCTCTGCTGGTCCTCGAGCGGCGCATTGGCCGTTTCCATCGCCTTTTGCAGGTCGACCGCGAATTGCAGGGCATTCACGGGGCTGGGGAAATCGAATAGGACTCCGTCGCCCATGACCTTGAACAGCCGGCCACCAGCACGCACAGCCAACGGCTCGAGGAGTTCACGCCGGCGCTGCTTCAGCAGCGCGAGCGTGCCCGTCTCGTCCCGTTCCATCAATCTGCTGTAACCGACGACATCCGCGGCAAGGATGGTCGTCAAACGCCGGTCCATGCTGCGCACCC
>DASYDA010000182.1:0-16699 GCA_036499865.1 Dongiaceae bacterium
CAGGCGGTCGATCGCCTTCGGATCCAACGAGATCAGCGTCGGCTCCTTCTTGTCGCCATAGATGACTGCGGGGACACGACCGTTACGACGGGTTTCACGGGCGGCCCCCTTTCCGGCGCGGTCGCGAGACTCTGCGCTGACGACTTCCACTGCGGCCATGGATAACTCCTCTTCCGTTGTCGCAGTTGCCGAGCGCGAACCATTTCGCGCCAGGACCGGTGGCCTCCAGGGGTGCCGACCGGATTTATGTTCCCCACCAACTCTGTGGTTTCTAATTTTGGCGCGCGGGGTTGGTGGGGCGGCCGCGCGCCAAAATTCTAATCAAACAAACTCGAAACCGATTTCTCGTCGCTGATCCGTGACATGGCCTCGGCCAGCAGCGGGGCGATGGTCAACTGCCGGACGGTCTGCGAGACCCGCACCGCCTCGGTCGCCTGAATGCTGTCAGTGATCACCAGGCTCTGCAGCGGCGAGGCGGAGACACGCGCCACGGCGCCGCCCGAAAGCACCCCATGCGTCACATAAGCCGAGACCGATTCGGCGCCCGCTTCCTTGAGCGCCACCGCGGCGTTGCAGAGCGTGCCGGCGGAATCGACGATATCGTCCACCAGGATGCAGCGCGTGCCGGAAACCTCGCCGATGATGTTCATCACTTCCGAAGTACCGGCGCGCTCGCGGCGCTTGTCGATGATGGCGAGATCGGCGTCCAGGCGCTTGGCGATCGCGCGGGCCCGCACCACGCCGCCGACATCCGGGCTCACGATGGTGAGGTTGTTGCCCTTGAAGCGCTCCTTGATGTCCTTGATGAGGACGGGTGCGGCGAACAGGTTGTCGGTCGGGATGTCGAAGAAGCCCTGGATCTGCCCGGCATGGAGATCGACGGTCAGCACGCGATCGGCGCCGGAGACGGTGATCAGGTTGGCGACCAGCTTCGCCGAGATCGGCGTGCGCGGGCCGGATTTTCGATCCTGGCGGGCATAACCGTAATAGGGGATGACGGCGGTGATCCGGCGGGCGGAGCCGCGCTTCAGCGCGTCCAGGATCACCAGCAATTCCATCAGGTTGTCGTTGGTCGGAAAGGAGGTCGGCTGCACCACGAAGACGTCTTCGCCGCGCACGTTCTCCTGGATCTCGACGAAGACCTCCATATCGGAGAACCGCCGGATGCTGGCATTCAGCAGCGGCAGATTCAGATAGGCGGAGATCGCCTCGGCGAGCGGCCGATTGCTGTTACCCGTGAGAATCTTCATGTTGATCTAAAATCCGGCGTAACCCACATCCCGCCGCGGTCCCTCGTCAGGCGACCCAGCGTGCCCATCCCAACCTTCGGGCTGAAAGCGCGCGGAATTTAACAGCGGTATGACAGGCTGTCCATGCCGAAGCGCGGCACTGCAGCAACTAATTATCCTGCTGATATATATGGATAATTATGAAACGCTCGGTTAACGAACCACAAGATCGGTGGGTCGCCGGGAAAGCGTCTCGGCCCCCTTGTCGGTCACCAGCACGGTCTGGCCCGAGGTCATGGCAAGCCCGGCCTCGCTGTCGAAGATGATCAGATGGATGAAATAGACCTGTCCGGGCGCCGCCGGTTCGGGATTGCCGTGATAGAACATCGGCCAATCCATCCAGTTCGGCGCGTAGACGGCGCCGAGGCTATAGCCGGTCGCGTTCATCCGATGCTTCTGATAGCCGGCGGCGTCCAGCACCCGGGCATGGGCGTCGAAAACCTCGCCGATCGGCCGGCCGGGAATGAGCGCCGCCTTGCAGGCTTCCAGCGCATCGACCGCGACCTTGTGCATCTCGATTTGGCGCGCCGGCGGTTTGCCGATCGGGATCGTGCGCATCAGGCAGGAATGGTAGTGGCGGAACACGCCGGCGAATTCCAGGGTGAGCTGGTCCTGCTTTTCGAGAACGCGGCGTCCGGTCTTGTAGCGGCAGAGCAGCGCGTCGTCGCCGGAGCCGATGATGAATTCGTTGGCGGGGTCGTCGCCGTCATTGCGGATGATCACCGATTGCATGGCGGCGAGAATCTCCGCCTCGGAGACGCCGGGCGCCGCCAGCCGATGCGCCTCGTCCAGGGAGAGATCGGCAAGCTCGGCGGCCTTGCGGACATAGGCGATCTCCGCCGGGCTCTTCACCAGGCGCTGGCGGCTCACCAGATCCGAAGCGTCGATCAGGGTCGCGAAGTCGTCGAACGCCGCCTGCAGCCGCATGCCGTTGCGCGCGGTCAGGCCATAGGCCTCCCATTCGACGCCGAGCTTCTTCCCCGAACAACCCAAGCCGCGCAGGATTTCCTTAAGTTCATTGGAAGGGCTGGCCTCAGGCCCATCGACCCAGATGCGAATATCCGCGATGTCGGAGGTATGCTCGGCCTGCAGCCGGTCCGGCGCCCGGGTGAGCAGCATCGTCTTGCCGTCGGCGCCGAGATAGAGGCATTGGAAGAAGACATAGCCGAAGGTGTCGTAGCCGGTCAGGTAGTACATCGACTCCTGCCGGAACATCAGCAATCCGTCGAGGCCGCGCTTCTGCATCGCGGCGACCGAGGCCGCACGCCGGGCGGCGAGTTCTTGTTTGGAGAAATGCAGGGCCATCGCGATCCATCCACCTGAAGGAATGGAAGCACCTTTCAGCAATGGCGGCGGAATTGCAAGCCGTGGCGATGGTGGCGTCTACAGGTTCAGCTCAGCCCAGATCGCCGCATGGTCCGAGGCCGCTTCTTCCGCCTTGGTGATCTCGGGGTAATGCGGGAACAGGGTCCCGTTCTTCCCGCCCCAGACGCCTTTGCGGAACACGCCTCCCCCGGTGACCCGCTTCCACAATTCCGGCGATAGAAGAATGAAATCGATCTTGTTGGATTTCGCCCCGTTGCCGAAGGTCCCCGGCCGCCCGTCGCCGGCGAATTTCGGATGTTCGAAGATATCGCGGAGACCGGTCTTCGCGGCCAGCAGGCCGGCGAGGGGCGCGCTGTCCGACGTATCGTTGAAATCGCCCATGACGGAGATCAGCGCGGCGCCGGCTTTCAGCCGATCCTGATAGATGGCGAGCGTCCGGTCCGCCTGCAATTTGCGCTTGGCGTTGGAGGTCTTCTGGTCGCCATAGCCTTTGCTCTTGAAATGGTTCATCAGGATCCACAGCGAGTCGCCGCCGGGCAGGCCGATCTCGTATTCCGCGCAGTCCCGGCTAAAGATCGGATTCGCACCGGACATATCATCGACATGGCTGCGCATCGAGACGATGGGAAAATCGCCGCGGGTCATCAAGCCGACATCGATGCCGCGTTCGTCATTGCCGTCGATGACCATGACGTGTTCATAGGGGCGGCCCCCATCCTTGCCGACGAATTGCTCGTTGAAGCCCTTGAGCGCGACGCGGCCTTCCACTTCGACGACGCCCTGAATCTGCGCATCGACGTCCCGGATGACCCGTCCCGTGGTGGCCAGGGCCGTCTCGTTCACGGTTTCCCATTTCAATTCGAGCCAGCCGATCCAGTCGCCACGTCCGTTGGCAACGACGACGGGCGCCCCCGATTTCGGGCGCTTCAGCAGATGCCCGCGATTCTGGCGCAGGATCACATATTTGGACTCATCGGATTTGCCGAGACCGAGCGCCTTCAGCAAGGCGAGGATCTTCTGCTTATCGTCCGCCGTGTAAGTGGGCTTCTGCAGCAGGTCGTTCAGCTTGGCGTAGTTGTCGAGGACCGGCTTTCCGTCGGACCAGTCGGGCAGATTCATGACCGCCGGGCGCTCGAACAGATTCTCGACATTGTAGGATGCAATGCGGAACTTCATCACGCCCCTCGCTTTCATCATGCCGTGCGCTTGGAAGCGCGCCGCTCAAGGACCAAGAGATTCCGAGACTAAGGCAATCCGATTGCAGAATTGTGAGACTTTCCGTCGTCGGACGAAAGTTCAAATCAGGCCGATGACAGAAATCTGCCGTCCGTAATCCGGTTCCTGCTTGTGGGTGGTGCGGCGATAGCTGAAGAAGTCGTCCGCTTCGGCGCAGGTGTCGTTGCCGGCGCGGGTGACGCCGCCAAGACCGAGGCTTCCCAATTCCTGTTCGACGAAGCCCTGCAGGTCGAACATGAAATGCCGGCAGCGCGTCGATGTCGTGAAGAAGCACCCGTTGGCGGGGTCCCGGGTGATGAAAGGCTGCGGGAATTCCGGGCCGACCTCATAGGATTTCTGCGCGATGGCGGGGCCGATGCCGGCTTGAATCCGCTCCTGCCGCGCGCCTAGCCGCTCCATGGCGACGATCGTTTCCTGAAGCACGCCGCCGATGGCGCCCTTCCAGCCGGCATGGGCCGCGCCGATGACGCCCGCTTCCGGGTCGGCGAACAGCACCGGCACGCAATCGGCGGTGAGGATGCCGAGGCTGACGCCGGGCGTTTTCGAAACCAAACCGTCGACTCGAGGCTTGTCGCCTTCCGGCCAGATATGATCGACCACCGTAACCTGGGCGCTGTGCACTTGATAGGCCGTCACCAGCGTTTCCGGCGCGAGGCCGGCGATGCGCAAGGCGCGCACGCGGTTCTCGGCAACGGCGGCGGAATCGTCCTTGGAGCCGAAACCGCAATTCAAGGAATCGTAGATGCCTTGGCTCACGCCGCCGCGGCGGGTCAGGAAGCTGTGCCGGATGCCGGGGAGGTTTTGCAGATTGTCGAGTTCGATCATAATTTCGCCCGCCGAAATTCCAGGGGTCAAAGTCCCGCTGGCCGCGCTGCATCCGGCGACGCGAGCGCCAGAACCTTGAACAGACTGCCCATTCCTTTGGCGCCGATCAAGCGCTCCCGCGCCGCATCGATCTCGGCGCGCGTCTCCGCATCACGCTTTGCTTTCAATGTCTCGGCGCGAAGGTCGATGCCGAGCGCCGTCAGAAAAGCGCCCTGGGTTTGCGGGCCGTAAGCAGTAGCACCGGCATCGCGCGCCGCCTCGGCAAGCGCCGCGAAATCCACATGGGCGGTGAGGTCGGCGGTTCCCGGTCTCTGCAAGGGATTGTGGCGGCGATGCCGCTTCAGCGCCTGCAAGGAATCGCCGATCCCGCTTTCCGCAGGACCGTAATCGATGATCAGCGCGGCACCGGAGGTTCTCGCCAGACGCCGGCCGATCGCCGATGCCAGACGCATGCCTGCCGGACAGACCTCGGCGATGTCGCCGGGCTTGGCTGCCCGATGCGCGGGACGCAGCAGGGAAAGCTCCGCGCCCGGCGCTGCGGTTGAAAACTTGAATCCATCGCCATCGGGCGCAATCACGCGCTCGCGCCATCCCTCCGGCGTCATCTCGAATTGATGCACGGGCAGTGCATCCCAGAACTCATTGGCGATGAGGATCATCGGCCCGGGAGGCACGGAATCGAAATTGCGATGCCATTGCGGCTGGAAACCATGCAATGCCGCTTTTTGCGCCGTGATCAAAGCGGCGTTGATCTCAACCAGATGAAGGCTTGCTGCTTTCAGGAAGCCCGGCGCGCCGCGCGCGCCGCGCAGAGCATCGGCCATGAGCGTACCGCGGCCCGGACCCAGTTCGGCCAAAAGAAACGAATCGGGCTTGCCCATCCGCGACCAGAGATCGACCGACCAGAGACCGATCAACTCGCCGAACATCTGGCTGACTTCCGGCGCGGTGGTGAAATCGCCGCGCGCCCCCAGCGGGTCCCGATCCGCGTAGTAGCCGGAGAGAGCCGTCTCCATAAATTCGGCGACGGTCACATGTCCGTGCGCCGCAATACGCGCGTGCAAGGCGCGTTCGACGGTGTCGCCGACAGTCACGGCTTGGGAGGATTGACCGGTTGCGGCTTGGCGCCGGGCGGCGGAACGCTGGGGCCCTTGCGCAGCGGCACCGGCTTGGCGGTCCAGATCAAATAGGCGCCGTAAAGCAGCATCGGCACGCTCAGCCATTGCCCCCAGGTGGTGACGTCGTTCGGCAGCGCCACTTCGGGCTCGCGGAACTGCTCGCCGATGATGCGGGCGATGGCGTAGCCGGCCAGGAAGATCCCGGATAGCATTCCAAGCTTGGCGCGCACCGTCTCGCGGCGCGCGAAGACAAAGAGCACCAGGAACAGGATCAGGCCTTCCATTGCGGCTTCGTAAAGCTGGCTCGGATGGCGCGGCAGGCGTCCGGAATCGGGATTGGGGAAGACGACGGCCCAGGGAACATCGGTCACGCGCCCCCAGAGCTCGCCATTGATGAAGTTGGCGATGCGGCCGAGCAGCAGGCCGATCGGCGTCGCTGCGGCGATCAGATCGGAAATCGCGAAGAAACGGATGTTCTTGGAGCGGCCATAGATGAACATGGCCAGGATCACGCCGATCAAGCCGCCGTGGAAGGCCATACCGCCCTTCCAGATCATCACGATTTCGGTGGGATGCGCGAAGTAATAGCCGGGTTCCCAGAGCAGCACCTGCCCGAGACGGCCGCCCACGATGATGCCGACCGTGCACCAGGTGACGAGATCGTCGCAGTTCTCGCGGCTGAGCAGCTTGGGCGGTTTCGCGGCAAGCCAGAGCACGTAACGCCAGGCCAGCACGATTCCCGTGATATAGGCCAGGGCGTACCAGCGGACCACCAAGGGTCCCACGGAGAAGGCGACGGGATCGAAATTGGGGAAAATGAAGGCGTTCATATTTGGGCTTTCAGGCCGTGGTAATGAGACGGCTTACCTTCTTGATCGAGTTCGCTAATATGCCCCGCAACACTGTGGGGCGTTATATAGGTGCGATCCTGAGCGGGCAAGCATGCGGGGATCGCGGGATGGAGAAAGATCATGCAGACCGACAACCGTATCCTGGATGATATGGCGAAGGCGGCGACCGGCGCGCTGGGTTCGCTGGCGGGATTGCGTCACGAAATCGAAATGCGCGTCCAGCAGCAGCTCGAGCGTCTGCTCAGCCGGATGAACCTGGTGAGCCGCGAAGAATTCGAAAGCATGAAAGCCGTGGCCCAGGCCGCGCGTGAAGAGCAGATCAAGCTCGAACGCCGGCTCGCGGAGATCGAGGCACGGCTTGCGGAAAAACCGGCCGCCGATTGATCGGAGTCGACGAGTCGACCGGCACCCGAGAGAACTCGGCGGTCAGTCGACCCATGCGCGCAAATGCTGGGAACCGCCAAAATCCTAGGCTCGTTAAATTTTATTAAATGGGCTCTTGCGGGGGAGTCCTAAATTTGCGACTCTAAATGTGGTGGGAACCATAAAATTGACCATCAAGTACTGGGGTTCTGCGCCCCACCCGCGCCGAACCTTGGTGGCCGACGCATGGAGGGCGCTCTTATGACGACTACGCTCCGAACCGAGTCGACCCCGATTCCGACCTCCAACCCCCTCGATGTCATGGAAGAATTGGTGAGCGCCAATGAGTGGCGCTACGACCGTTCCAATGACGAAGAGATGATTGTCGAGATCGCCGGTCAGTGGTGCGAATACCGGATGTTCTTCGTCTGGCAGGCCGATCTCGGGGCCATGTATTTCTCTTGCCTGTTCGACCTCAAGGTGCCGGCGCAGAAGAAGCGGGAAACCGCCGAACTGCTCTCGCTGGTCAATGAGCGGCTCTGGCTCGGGCACTTCGACCTCTGCTCGGAGGAAGCGGCGCCGATGTTCCGGCACACGATCCTGCTGCGCGGCTCTTCCGGCGTTTCGGTGGAGCAGCTCGAAGACCTGATGGAAGCGGCGCTCTGCGAATGCGAACGCTATTATCCGGCCTTCCAGTTCGTGATCTGGGGCGGCAAGCGGCCGGAAGAAGCGATGCAGGCCGCGATGCTGGAGACCATCGGCGAAGCCTGATTCCGTGATCTGATCCATGTCTCAATCCGAAAAGAAGCCGGCGCTTCGTTTGCCGGGGCCGTTACTGCTGGTCGGCTGCGGCAAGATGGGCGGCGCGCTGTTGCGTGGCTGGCTCGAACGCGGCGTCGATCCGAAGCAGGTGAGTGTCGTCGATATCAAACCGGCCGGTATCGACGACATCCAGGCGAAGGGCGTCCATGTCCTGACCAAGGCTTCGGAGCTTCCGGCCGATCTGAAGCCGGCTTTGGTTCTGCTTGCGGTGAAGCCGCAATTCATGGATGACGCGATGCCGGATTACCGGCGCTTCGCCGACTCGAATTCCCATGGGCCCAACACCACCTTCCTGTCCATCGCGGCGGGCAAGACGGTTGCCTACTTCAAGGACCGGCTCGGCGCCTCGGCCGAGATCGTGCGATCGATGCCCAATACGCCGGCGGCGGTAGGGCGGGGCGCCACGGTGATCTGGCGCGATCCTGCCGTGCGCAAGGAAAGGCTCGAGCTCTGCGGCGAGCTGTTGCGCGCCGTGGGCCTCGTGGAATGGGTCGAGAGTGAGGATCTGCTGAACGCGGTCACCGCGATGTCCGGCGGCGGACCGGCCTATGTCTTCCTCTTGATCGAATGCCTTGCGGAGGCGGGGCGCGCCGCCGGCTTGCCGGCGGAACTCGCCATGCGGCTTGCCCGGGAGACGGTTTCCGGCAGCGGCGAACTGGCCCGGCTTTCCGAGGAGAGCGCCGCCCAGCTTCGCCAGAACGTGACAAGCCCGAAGGGCACCACGCTGGAAGCCCTGAACGTGCTGATGGCTCCGGACGGTCTGCAACCGCTGATGACCCGCGCCATTGCCGCCGCGACCCGCCGCTCGCGGGAACTTGCGCAATGACCAGCCGTTAATGTCTACAGACAGGCCGGAGGCTTCCAGCATAGGTCGAGTGCGTGCGGCCCTTGTGGCGCACGGTTTAACGGTGGAAATCAAGGAATTTACCGCATCGACACGGACCGCCGCCGATGCGGCGGCGGCAATCGGATGCAGCGTCGGCCAGATCGCGAAGTCGTTGGTTTTTCGTGCGAAACCTTCCAAGCGGGCGGTGCTGGTGATCGCGAGCGGCGCGAACCGGGTCGATGAGGCGAAGCTGGCGGCGGCGCTGGGTGAAACAATCGGCAAGGCGGATGCCGAATTCGTCCGCGCCGAAACGGGGTTCGCGATCGGTGGCGTCGCACCGGTGGGGCACGGCATTGTGATCCGGACCTTCGTAGATGCCGATTTGATGGAATACCGAGAGATCTGGGCCGCCGCCGGGTCGCCGAACAGCGTGTTCCGATTGAGTCCGGAGGATCTGGTCCGCATCACCGGCGCAGAAGTGATTGCCCTGAAGGCCTAGCTCTCTTGCCGCGTTTCGGGTGCGGCTCCTATATTTCCACTATCGTCTGTTCCTGAGGAGGCTCGAATCATGGCGAAGAAAGCGGCAGCGAAACGGGCGTCGAGCAAGACGAAGCGGCCCGCACGGCGCGGCACGGCGGGAACAACGCGCGCAAAGCCACGCGGCAGACAGGAAGAGGCCGAACAGCCGGGAGCCGAGCCGGCGCAGGCCGCGCCGTCCGGCGATCCCGCCGCCGCCTTGCGGCGAGCCTTGCTGAGTCTCGTCGCGACCCAAGGCTGGCGCGATCTTTCCTTCGCGGAGATTGCGGAGGAGGCCGGCGTGCCGATCGCCGAAGCGCATCGAATCTATCGCAGCAAGGCCGCCATCCTGCTCGGCCTCAGCCGTGCGCTCGATGAGAAAATCCTCTCCGGACTGGAAGCAGATCCGCTGGAGGGATCGGCCAAGGATCGTCTGTTCGACTTGCTGATGCGCCGCTTCGACGTCTTGAAAGAGGACGCCGCCGCCTATCGCCGGCTGATGCGGCAATTGCCGGCGACGCCCCCGGAATTCGCGGCGATGCTCTGCCGGGTTCGCCGGTCGCTGGCCTTGATGTTGGAAACCGCGGGTGTCAGCGCGAGCGGTCTGAAGGGCGTGTTGCGCCTCAAAGGTTTGTGCGCGATCTACATGGCGGGCTTGCGTGCCTTTGCCAATGACGAAAGCGCCGACCTTTCGGAGACTATGGCCGAGATCGACAAACGCCTCGGCCAGGCGGAGCGTATCTCGGAGATGTTCCATCGCCGCCGCGCGGCTTAGGCGTCAAGCGACCGTCACTTGAACGCCGGCATTGCGGAACGCTTCCGCCAGATGTGCGGGGGGCGATGCTTCCGTCACCACGACATGGCATTGCGCCAATTCGCAGATCCGCGCCATGGCCCGGTGGTCGAACTTCGATGAATCGCAGAGCACGATCACCTGCCGGGCGCGCTCGATGAAGGCGCGCTTCACGTCGCTGTCTTCCGGCGAATAATCGTAAAACCCGCCATCGATCACGCCGGAGACTCCGATGAAGGCACGGTCGAAATAATAGCTGCGCGCTTGCTCCGTGGCGCCGGCGCCCACCACCGCCATTTCCGGGGCGCGAAGCTCGCCGCCCACCACATAGACCGTGCTGCGGCTGTTCCCGAGCGCCAGCGCTGCCGGCATGTTGTTGGTGACGAAGCGGAGGTCGGCGCGCGCCGCCAGCTGATTTGCCAAGGCCAGCACTGAGCTCCCGACATCGAGGGCGATGGTCTCGTTGGGCCCGATCAAAGCCGCCGCTGCGCTGGCGATGCGCGATTTCGCCTGGGCGTTGCGGCGGCGTCTTTGTTCGAAAACCGGCTCGACAGCGTCGAACACCTCCGGACGGGCGCCGGGAATGGCGACGGCGCCGCCATGGGTGCGGGTCAGCAGGCCGCGGGCCTCGAGAACTTCGAGGTCGCGTCGAATCGTCATGCTGGAGACCCCCAGTTTCGCCGCCGTCTCGACCACGGAAATGAAGCCGTTTCGGGCTAGGAACTCCGCGAGCCGCGCCTGGCGCGCGCCGGCGGGCAAGCGCAACCCGCCTAAAGGAGTCCCTTCAGCTTGGAGATTGTCGTCGGCTTTATCCATCATGGGTGGAATATAACATGAATTGTGTGATGTGATGTTACTTTTTGTTTGATATTGTACATCATTCTTGCCGGTGCCATGATGGAAAAATCGAACGTCGCTGGATCCGATGCCGCGGCGGCGCAATACGGAGGAGTCCCCCCTGATGCTGAAAGAGACCTTCGGCAACCGGAAGCCGATCATTGCCATGGTGCATTTCCCGCCGCTGCCCGGCGCGCCGCTCTATGACGCCAAGCGCGGCATGAATGCGATCCTGGATTCCGCCGCCGCCGATATCGAACAGCTCCAGAAAGGCGGCGTCGATGCCATCATGTTCGGCAATGAAGGCGACCGGCCCTATATCATCAAGGCGACGCATGAATCCGTCGCCGCCTTTGCCGCAGCCGTGGCGACGCTGAAATCCGGGATCAAGATTCCCTTCGGCGTCGATTATCTGTGGGATCCCGTCGCCACCGTGGGATTGGCGGTCGCGACCGGCGCCAAATTCGGCCGCGAGGTCATGACCGGCGTCTACGATTCCGATATGGGCCTCTGGCAGCCGGACAGCGCCGGCGCGCTGCGCCTGCGGAACAATCTCGGCCGCAACGACATCAAGCTCATGTACAACGTCAATGCGGAATTCGCCTCGCCGATCGGCACCCGCACCATCGAACAGCGCGCGAAAAGCGCGGTCTTCTCGGCCTTGGCGGATGTGGTCCTGGTTTCCGGCATCATGACCGGCCAGGCGGTCGAGACCAGCGACATCAAGGCGGTGAAGGCGGTTCTGGGCGAGACGCCGGTCTTCGCCAATACCGGCGTCAACATCGATAATGTGAAGGACATCCTTGCGGTCGGCGACGGCTGTATCGTCGGCACGCATTTCAAGGTGAAGGGCGATACCTGGAATGCGGTGGATGGCGAGCGGGTGAAGCGTTTCATGGACGTCGTCAACAAGCTCCGGTGACCCGCATGCGGGCTTTTCTCGGCCTCGATATCGGTACGACTTCCACCGGCGGCATCCTGATCGATGCCGAAGGCCGGACGCTGGCGACCGCCGAACGGCCGAGCGAGCTGAGATCGCTGCACGCCAATTGGGCGGAGGAAGATCCGGCGCTCTGGTGGACGAATTGCTGCGGCCTGGTCGGCGATCTCCTGCGGGAAAGCGGTCTCACGGCGGATGACATCGCGGCGGTGGGCGTCACCGGCATGGTGCCCGCGATCGTGTTGCTGAATGGCAAGGGCGAGGTGCTGCGGCCGAGCATCCAGCAGAACGATGCCCGGGCAACCCAAGAGATCGAGGAAATGCGCGGTCGCTTCGACGAGCGACGCTTCTTCTCGCTCACCGGCGGCAGCATCAACCAGCAGATCGTCGCGCCGAAGCTGCGCTGGCTGGAGCGGCATGAGCCGAAGGTCTTCAAGGCCATCGAGACGATCTTCGGCTCTTATGACTACATCGCCTACCAACTCACCGGCGCGCGCTCCATCGAGCACAATTGGGCGCTGGAATCCGGCCTGATGGACTTGAAGACCGGTGCCTTCATCCCGGAATTGGTGAAGGAAGCCGGAATTCCGGCACAGGCGCTTCCGCAGATCCATGCCTCGCACGAGGTCCTGGGCAAGGTGACGGCGGAAGCCGCGCGCGCCACCGGCCTCAAGGAAGGCACGCCGGTCGTTGCCGGCTGCGCCGATCACGTGGTTTCCGCCTATGTCGCAGGCGCGTCGCAAGACGGCGACCTGGTGCTGAAATTCGGCGGCGCCGGAGACATCCTGCTTTCCACAGCAAAGGCGGTGACCGATCCCCGGCTCTTCATCGACTATCACGTCATTCCGGATCACTATTTCAGCAATGGCTGCACCGCCGCGACGGGGAGCCTGCTCAACTGGATCGTCCGGCAATGGGCCGGCGGCGAGGTCGGACACGCGAAGCAGGCGGGGCTTTCCATCCATGCTTGGCTGGACCGCCTGGCGGAGCAGACGCCGCCCGGCGCGGAAGGCCTCATCCTCCTGCCTTACATGCTCGGCGAGAAGACGCCGCTGCACGATCCCTATGCGCGCGGCACCCTGGTCGGGCTTGGCCTTCATCACACGCTCGCCCATGTCTGGCGCGCGGCGCTGGAAGGCACGATCTTCGGCTTCCGCCATCATGTGGAGGTTTTCCGCGAGATCGGCCTTGGCGTGAAGCAGGTCTTCGCTTGCGACGGTGGCGCCGCCAGCGATCTCTGGCTGCAGATCGCCGCCGATGCCCTGGGCCTGGCGGTGACGCGCATCGACCGGCATCCCGGCTCCTCCCTTGGCGCCGCCTATGTCGCGGGCCATGGCATCGGCGCCTTCCCGGACTTGGCCGGAATAAGCCGGTATGTCGCCACGGGCAGGGTGTTTAAGCCGGTGCCGGCCCGCAAGCCGGTCTATGATCGCGCCTATGCGAATTTTCGAGAAATCTACGAGCGGCTGAAGACACTCTATCCGCGGCTCGATCCTGAAACTGCATCGCAATCCGGAGAAACCGCATGAGCGACGGGAAATCGGCCCGCCTGTTGGAAGGGAAGACCGCCTTGGTGACGGGTGCCGCCTCCGGCATCGGCCGTGCCATCGTGAAGGCGCTGGTCGGCGCCGGGGCCTGGGTGGTGGTCACCGACAAGAACGGCGAAGCCGCATCGGCGCTCGCCAAGGAAATCGGCAAGGATGCGATCGCGGCCGCGCTCGACGTGACCGATGCCATGGCGACCGCCGCCGTCTTCGATCAGGCAGAAACCGCTTTCGGACATATCGACATCGTCTGCGCCAATGCCGGCATCTCCACCATGAACGCCACGATCGATCTCACCGAGGCGGAATGGGACTCCAATATGGACGTCAATGCCAAGGGGGTCTTTCTCACCAACCAGGCGGCGGTGCGGCGCTGGATCGCGGCCAAGCATCAAGGCGTCATCGTGAATACCGCCTCGCTGGCGGGTAAACTGGGCGCGCCGCTCCTGGCGCACTATTCCGCCAGCAAATTCGCGGTGGTGGGATTCACTCAGGCTTTGGCGCGCGAGATGGGACCGTATGGCATCCGCGTCAATTGCGTCTGCCCCGGCTTCGTCAAGACCAGCATGCAGGAGCGTGAGGTCGTGTGGGAGGGCAAGCTCCGGAATATGCAGCCCGATGATGTGCTGAAGGAATATGTGTCCCTGACGCCTTTGGGTCGGCTGCAGGAAGCGGGCGATGTCGCCGATATCGTGCTTTTCCTGGCCAGCGATCTCTCGCGTTTCCTGACCGGCGAGGCGATCAATGCCAGCGGCGGCGTCACGATGGATTGAAAAGGGAAATCGGAGAACGTTTCTTGAAGCAAACCGGCGAGAAGGTGCGAGGAAGCGACGTGCTCAGCCATGCGCTGCTGATGCTGTTCGCGCTCTACATCGCCTTGCCGCCGCTCTGGGTCCTGCGCACCAGCTTCATGCCCGAATCCCAGGCTTACGATCTCAGCCCATGGCCGGCCTTCACGCTGGAGAATTATGAGAAGCTGCTGGTCACCGACAAGTTCTGGCTGGCCTATCTCGACAGTTTCCTCGCCGCCA
This sequence comes from Dongiaceae bacterium, assembly GCA_036499865.1. GTDB lineage: Bacteria > Pseudomonadota > Alphaproteobacteria > Dongiales > Dongiaceae > Dongia. Next base: position 14,318 of record DASYDA010000182.1, read on the forward strand.
CGATTTCCACCCTGGTGGCTCTGCCCCTCGGCGCCATGGCCGGCTATGCCTTCGCGCGCTATCGCACGGGTGGCCAGGTGAGCCGCTTCTTCATCCTGGCGACCCAGATGCTGCCTCCGGTCGCGATCGTGCTGCCGGTCTTCACCCTGTTCCGCCTGTTCGATCTCACCAATTCGGTGACCGGCCTCGTCATTGCCTATGCGGCGCTCAACCTGCCGTTTCTCACCTGGATCCTCATGGGCTTCTTCGAGGGCGTGCCGGTGGAACTGGAATGGGCGGCGATGGTCGATGGCGCCAGCATTTGGACCGCCTTCTGGAAGATCGTCATTCCGGTTTCCCTGCCCGGCCTCGCCGCGGCGGCGGTGCTGGGCTTCATCCTGGCCTGGAACGAGTTCCTGTTCGCTTTGGTGCTGACCGGGCCGCAAACGGCGACCATTCCGGTCGCCCTGGCCGGCTTGCAATCCTCGAACGGCGTGCAGATCGCGGAGATCTCCGCCGGCGTCGTGCTCGGTGCGCTGCCGCTGCTGCTCGCCTCGCGATTCATTCAGAACTACCTGGTGCGTGGCCTCACCTTCGGCGCCATCAAGTGAACGTCTTCATTCGCGTGATCCGGGATCGACCGACCGGATCGCCAGTCCATCGGGTCGATCGTAAGGGAGGTTGGAAATGAAATCGCATAAACTGAAAACGCTGTTGGGCGGCGCTTCCTTGGCGGCGCTGCTGATATCCGGCACGGCGGCGCGCGCGGAAGACATCACGCTCCATGCGCTGATGGAGGATGTGCCGGAGACGCATATCATCGAATCCCTGCTGCCGGAATTCACCAAGCAGACCGGCATCAAGGTCGAGTTCCAGAAGCTCGTTTATTCCGACATGCACGACAAGCTGGTGACGCAGCTCACCGGCAGCGCCAGCTCCTACAACGTGCTGGAAGTGGACTTCCTCTGGGCCGGTGAATTCCCGGAGGCCGACTGGATCACCCCGTTGCAGCCCTTCGTCGATAAGACGAATTTCGACATGAAGCCCTTCGTGCCCTCGATGATGGACCTGGTCGGGAACCACAAGGGCAAGCTCTATATGATCCCCATGTACAACTACTCCATGGGGCTGATCTATCGCACCGATCTGCTGCAGGATGCGAAGCTGAAAGACGCCTATAAGGCGCAGACCGGCAAGGATCTGGCACTGCCCAACAATCTTGCCGATTATGTCGAACTCTCCAAATTCATGAACAAGAATGCCGGCGTCGCCGGCGCCGCCATGCAATCGCAGCGCGGTGATCCCAACAGCATGGAGTTCTCCAACTACCTGTTCGCCAATGGCGGCAAGTATCTCGACGCGGACGGTAAGAATGTGCTGAACAGCCCGGAATCCGTGAAGGCGCTGGAGCTCTATGTCGACAACATCCAGAACGGCGCGCAGAAGGGCGCGCTCTCGGCGACGCTGGACGACACCTTGAAGCTGATGTGCGACGGCAAGGCATTCAGCATGGTGACCTATTGGTGGATGCTGCCGCAGATCGACGATCAAAAGGCCTGCCCGAATGTGGCCGGCAAGGTGGCCCTTTCGGTGATGCCGGGGGGCCACGGCGAAAGCGGCGCCTGGGGCTGGGCGATCCCCAAGAACGAGAGCCCGGAACTGCAGGATGCCGCCTGGAAGTTCATCACTTGGGTGCAGAGCAAGAAAGTCTCGGCTGAGCGGGCGATGCAGGGCCATGCGCCGACGCGGTCCGATACCTATGAGGATCCGCAGGTCCTCGCGAAGTACCCTTATTACAAGCAGGCACTGGATGTGGTGGCGAGCGGCGAATCCTTCCCGATCTTCGCTTTTTCCGCCCAGTATGAAGACGTGCTCGGCCGTCAGTTATCGTTGGCCGGCTCCGGCGACGCGAAGCCGGCGGACGCAATCAAGGCGGCTTCCGACGGACTCGACGATCTGATGAAGAAGGCCGCGGAGTAATCCCCGGGCGATTCCCTGGGGCCGCATCGCCCCGGGGAGTTCTTCCATGGAAATCATTGCATGAGTGAAACCGCCGTCATCCAAGCCAACGTCCGGGGTAGAACCTGGGATCGTTGGACCGTGACCGGATGGAAGTTTGCGACGCCCGGCCTCGCGATGATCGCGATCGTGATGGGCTTTCCGCTCATCTATGCGGTGCTGCTGTCGGTTTCCAATTTCACGCTGATGCATCCACGGCTTTTACCCTTCCGGGGATTGGCGAATTTCCGCTCGGTGATGGCCGACGAGTATTTCTGGCATTCGGTGCGGCTGACCATCCAATACTCCGCTCTGACCGTCACCGGCGAGTTCCTGCTCGGTCTCGGGGTCGCCTTGGTGCTCAACCGGGTGGTCAAGCTGAAGGCGATTTACTTCGCCATCCTG
>DASYDA010000183.1:0-3635 GCA_036499865.1 Dongiaceae bacterium
CTGGCCAGCCTGCAGGGCTTTCACATCCCAGCAGGTGGTCGGCTTCAAGTCCGCCTTGGTGGTCGATTTTTCCAGCGTGTAGATATAGGTCTTCGACGTGCCGGCCGGCTGGCCGCTCTGCAGCAGGAACTTGATCACCGCATTCATGTCGCGGGACTGGTTCTGCAGCTCGGTCATGACGACGGCGCTGTAGGTGCCGTCATCCAGCGTCTTGCAATCCGCCGAGGTCTCGCCGCCGCCGGTGGTCACCAGGGCGATCTTGCCGGTCAAGCCGGCATCCTTGATCGCCGCGGAAGCGCCGGTCGCGTCGCCGTCCCAGAAGTCGATGATGGCGCAGATGTCCTTATGCTGCTGCAGCATGGTGGTGGTCACGTTGCGCGAGGTGGTCGGATCCCAGTTCGAGACCGGCTTGGCGACGACCTGGTAGTCCGTATGCTTCGCCAGGACCTTCATGATGCCGTTGTACTGGTAGATGCTGGAGGCGTTGACCACGTCACCCTGCACCAGGCCGATCTTCTTCGAGGAATTGTCGCCGCAGCCCTTCACGGCCGCCTCGGCTTCGAGCTGCCCCAGGCGATCCCAATCGGAACCCACGAAGGCATCAGCCGGGAAGTTCATCGGGTTGTCCACCAGGACGACGTAGATCCCTTCCTTCTGCGCTTTCTTCAAGAGCTTGCTATAGGAGTTGAGGTCCGGCGCATGGATGACCAGCACGTTCGGCTTCGGATCGCCGGAAATCAGATCGGTGATCGCCTGCGCGCCGGCCGCGGTGTCCCAATTGGGATCGCGGGTCTCGAAGACGCCGCCCCAGCCTTCTACTTCCCGCTTCAGATAGGCGGCCCAGCCCTGGGCGAGATCGAAGCCCATGGCGAGCGGAATGAGCACGACGCGCTTGCCCTTCAGCGCGTTCTGATAGTAGGCCGGCCCCGGATCGTCGCCTTTGGGGGCGTCGTCGGCGCGGGCGACGGTGTTGATGGCCATTGCACCGAGCATCGCGACGGATGCGATGGCGGTGATGATCCCCTTGAGTTTCATGGCTGCTTCCCTTTCCTGTGGAGGTCTTTGGTTCTTGGTTGTTGATCAGATGTCGCCCTGCTGGGCGGTTTGCTCGTCGCGTGGATTGAGCACGCTATCGACCACGATCGCGACCAGCAGGATCGTCGATTTGATGAGGTTCTGATAGATGTTCTCGATGTCGAGAATGGTCATCGCATTCTGCATGATGCCGATCAGCAGCGCGCCGACGATCACGTTGCGGACGCCGCCCTTGCCGCCCGAAAGACCGATGCCGCCGATCACCACCACGAGGATGACGTCGTAAAGCAGCAAGGAATTCACCACCCGCACATTGATGCTGTGCAGGCTGGAAGCGCTGAGGATGCCGGCGGAGAAGGCGATCAGAGCGGAGATTACGTAGCGCAGCATCACCATAGGCCGCACCGGAATACCCATATTCCGCGCCGCCATGTAATTGTCGCCCATCAAATAGACGTAGCGGCCCCATTTGGCGAAGCGCAGGAACAGAAAGGCCAGGACGGCCACCGCGGCGAAGAAGTAGACATCAACGGGAACGCCCAAGGGCCGGAAGCCGCCCAATGTGTCGATCCAATTGCCCGGCGGCACCGATGTCGCATCCTGCGTGATCAATTGCGAGCGCGCGAAGCCGTAGACGAAGGCGGCGCTGGCCAGGGTCGCGAAGATCGCCGGCACGTCGGCATAGGCCACCATGAATCCGTTGATCAGGCCCACCACCACTGCGCCGCCGAGGGCGAGGGTCAGGGCCTCGGTCTCCGATACGCCCGCATTGAGCATCTGCAGATACCAGGCGACCGACATCGCCATGACGGAGACCACGGAAAGATCGATGCCGCGGCCAATGATAACGATGCCCATGCCGATCGCCAGGACGCCCAGCACGCTGACGCTGCGCACGATCGAGATCAGGTTGTCGGCGTCTTTGAAGCCGGGAAGCCCGATCACCGCCGCGATGAACAGCACGACCGTCAAGGCGAGGACGATCCATTCCTGGCTTATATTGCCGAGATTTACCGCTTTTTTCATGCTCTGCCGGCCCCGTTTCTGACGCTACATAACAACGAATTTGCCACTTGAACAAGGGTTTGGGCGCGCATATCGGGCCTGCGCCGGGCGAACCATTCAACGAGACCACTTCCCTAGCCGGCCAAACGAGGTAAACTTTCCTCAAAGCAGCGCGGCGGACCTATCGGATCAGATAGGTTGTTCGAAATTCGGATAAGCCCGCCGAAAAGCAATGGGAGAATTCGCATGTCGGTATTAATCAAAGGCGGCACCGTCGTCACGGCCGAGCAGATGTTCCGCGCGGATGTCTATTGCGAGGACGGCCGGATCAAAGCGGTCGGCGAGAACATTTCCGCCCCGAGTTCAGCCAAAACCGTCGATGCCGGCGGCCAATATGTGATGCCCGGCGGCATCGATCCCCATACCCATATGCAATTGCCCTTCATGGGTACGGTCGCCAGCGAGGATTTCTACACCGGCACCGCCGCGGCGCTTGCCGGCGGCACCACGATGATCATCGATTTCGTGATCCCGTCGCCGAACACCTCCTTGCTCACCGCCTATGACGAGTGGCGGAGCTGGGCGGAGAAATCCTGTGCGGATTATTCCTTCCATGTCGCCGTCACCTGGTGGAGCGACCAGGTCTATGAGGATATGGGCGTGCTGGCCCGCGAGCGCGGCGTCAACAGCTTCAAGCACTTCATGGCCTATAAGAACGCCATCATGGTGCCGGACGAAGATCTGGTGAAGAGCTTCGCGCGCTGCCTGGAACTGGGCGCCATCCCGACCGTCCATGCCGAGAACGGCGAGCTGGTCTTCCATCTGCAGAACGAGCTGGTGAAGAAGGGCATTACCGGGCCTGAAGGCCATCCGCTCTCGCGTCCGCCGGAAGTGGAAGGCGAGGCCGCCAATCGCGCGATCCGCGTCGCCCAGGTGATCGGCAATCCGCTCTATATCGTCCACAACTCCTGCAAGGAAGCTGTGGAGGCGATCACCCGCGCCCGCAATGAGGGCCAGCGGGTCTATGGCGAGGTGCTGGCCGGCCATCTGCTGATCGACGATTCCGTCTATCGCCATCCGGATTGGAACACTGCGGCGGCCCATGTGATGAGCCCGCCTTTCCGTCCGAAGGAGAATCAGGAGATTCTCTGGCGGGCGCTGCAATCCGGCAATCTGCAGACCACCGCCACCGACCATTGCTGCTTCTGCGCCGATCAGAAGGCGATGGGCCGCGACAACTTCACCAAGATCCCCAACGGGACCGGCGGCGTCGAAGACCGCATGTCGGTGATGTGGCATCACGGCGTCGGCACCGGCCGTCTGACGCCGATGGAATTCGTGAAGGTGACGTCCACCAATGCGGCGCAGATCTTCAACATCTATCCCCGCAAGGGCTCGGTCAACGTCGGCGCCGACGCCGATCTCGTAGTCTGGGATCCGAAAGCGAGCCGCACCATCTCGGCCAAGACCCATCACCAGAAGGTCGATTTCAACATCTTCGAAGGCATGACCGTGACCGGGGTCGCGACGACCACGATCAGCCGCGGCAAGGTCGTTTGGGAAAAGGGCGAGCTCAAAGTGGAGAAGGGCGCCGG
>DASYDA010000184.1:0-2198 GCA_036499865.1 Dongiaceae bacterium
GAAAAAGGGGAACGGCGGTTTCGCCATTCCCCTTCCAATCTCGCGGTCGTGAATGGCCGCGCCCTAATGGGGGCGCAACGGTTTCACTCCGCCGCCGGTAGCCCTTCGGCGGTCTTGATCGAGACATAGGTGCGGCCACCCGTCGTGGTGTGGAACGCGACCCTGCCGTCGCTCTTGGCGAACAGGGTGTGGTCCTTGCCGATGCCGACATTGGCGCCGGGATGGAACTTGGTACCGCGCTGGCGCACGATGATGTTGCCCGCAACCACGGCCTGGTCGCCGAACTTCTTCACGCCGAGGCGTTGACCGGCGGAATCGCGGCCGTTACGCGAACTGCCGCCTGCTTTCTTATGTGCCATGACGAAACTCCTTAACCGCTCTGTTACGCGGCGATGATGTCGGTGATCTTCAGCGCGGTCAGCTTCTGGCGATGGCCGCGCTTCCGGCGATAGTTATGCCGGCGGTGCTTCTTGAAGATGATGACCTTGTCGGCCTTGTGCTGATCGACCACCTCGGCGGAGACGCTGGCCCCCTTCACGAGCGGCGCACCGATGGTGACATTCGCACCGTCGCCGATCATCAGCACTTCCAGCGACACGCTGGCGCCGGGCTCGGCTTCGAGCTTCTCGACCAGGATCACCTCGTTCTTGGCGACCTTATACTGCTTGCCGCCGGTCTTGATCACCGCATACATGACTGTCGTCCTTCAGGCCTGCCGCGCTCACCCCGTTAGACTGGCGCCGCTCAGCCGATTGCGCAAAAAACATGGGCCGCCAACCCGCATTGCCGGGGCGACCCGAACCGAAGCCGGGAATATACGGAGCGGCGCTCCGGTGTCAATGCGATTCCCGAGCAAGGAAGGTACGGAAATTCAACGGCATTTCCCGCCTGGGACGGCAAATCGCAGCATATTCTGGAATCTGATCAGAATCTGTTAATTATCTGAATTTGCAATTTTGTTCTCAAATCTTAACATCCAAGACGAAGTTCGCCGCTGCTAAGCGGAGAGTGCCGGAAAATCTTTCAATATGTTGATATTGCAACATTCTGTAGCCGGGAGCGCCGTTCCCTTATCGCGATCCAAACCGAGTACGGCAAAGGTCCCCAAGCGGAGATCGGCGATCACGGCGAGCCGAGTCAGGTGATTCAACATCGGTGCTGCCATCCAGCCAAAGTCCGGCTGCAGATCCCGAAGCCTGGGCAGCAGGGTACAGGCCTGGGACATCCGGCCATGGCTATCCACCCCGCGGGCATGGCCTTGCCAATCGGAGTTGAGCCAGTGATTGGGAATGGCGCCGGGGCCAGGATGCACCACCGAAAGCTCGCCCGATTTCTCGACGATCGCCGCCTCGCCGCCGGCACCGGCCAGGGTGAAGAGGCCGGCATGGGCGATCGGCGTCTCCCGCAGCATGGCGAGCGCGGCGTCAAAGTCCGGGCAGATCTCATAAACCCGGCGCAGCAGATGTGTCGCCGGAATGGCGGTGCGGGGACCGAGCCGGACTCGTTCCAGCACCCAATCCACCGGCCTGAGGCCGGTCACCCGGCAAATCGGCGCCTGGTTATAGGCGATGGCGAACCGGCCGGGTGCCAAGCCGGTGAGGACGCCAACAAAGCCGGGCCAGGTCACATTGAGCCAGGCGCCGGCCGGGCTTTCATGGCGCGCAACCACGATGGCACCGCCGAGGCCGCGGATCGGCCAATCGAGGATGCGCACCAGCCGTCCGTCGCTGGTTGCGCTGGTGCAGGCCCATTCGGTCGAGAGATTGAGGCCATGGGCGCCGAAGACGCCGGGGATGGCGGCAACCGCGTCGATTTCCGCCGCATAGGGCGTCTCATTGGCCGCCAGCCAGCGCCGTGAGCGCCGATCCATGGCACTAAGCACCGGCCGGCCGATCTGCCGGCCCGCGGCGGCGCAGAGCATCCGGGTGCGATCCGGCATCCGGCGGGCGAGTTCGTCCAGGCCGGCAGTGCCGAGATCGATGAGCGGAATGACGGGTTTGGTCGGCATGGTGGCCCCGGATTAAACGCCGGCTCAGCACTCTGCCAGAACCGGCGCAGACCCGTCACTGAAAGCTTGCGGCCCGCCCCCGGCGCAATTATTGTCCGCGCCCGACGAGAGGCCGATCCTAAACGGATATCCCTGCGGAGGGGTGCCAGAGTGGCCGATTGGGACAGTCTCGAAAACTGTTGTACGTGTA
>DASYDA010000185.1:0-6153 GCA_036499865.1 Dongiaceae bacterium
GCGTAAACTGGCCAACCGACCGGGTCCGTCTTTAGGCTACGTCAAAGAATTCGAAGGATTGCGGGGCCTGATGGCGCTCTGGGTCCTGCTCGGACATTGGGCGATCTCGGTGCCGATCAAGCTCGGCGTGCCGGATGCGAAACTGTATAACGGCTATGCCGTCGACGTCTTCGTCATGCTCAGCGGTTTCGCCATCTTCGCCCTGCTCGAGGGGCGCCACGAAGGCTATACGCCCTATCTGATCCGGCGGTTCTTCAGGATATTCCCGGTCTACGTTTTCTATCTCGCGATCTCCGTCGCCATTCAGCCGCTCGTTCGCGACGCTTTTCTCGGTGGCCCGCATGCCTTCATGCAGGACCGCCGGTTGGATATTCTTGACAACACCGAGGCCCATTGGTGGCCGCATCTGCTGGCGCATATCACCTTGCTGCATGGGCTGGTTCCGGAGCGCTGGCTGCCCGACACCAATTTCGCCTTCCTCGGCCAAGCCTGGAGTCTTTCGCTGGAATGGCAGTTCTATCTCGTGGCACCTTTCCTGCTCGGCATGACCAAGGGCCGGTATCGCCTTTGGGCGGTCGCAACGCTGCTGATCGTCACCCTGGCAGCCCTCGCCTTGCGGTCGATGATGGGAAGCGGATTCCTCGGCGCGAAATTCCATCTCTTCCTGGTCGGCATCGCGACGCTCTATTTCATGAAAGAGGTGCGCCTGAGGCAGATTTCCGTCACCAGCCCCACGGCCATTGCGATATTCGCCTGCGTGATCTGTTTCCTGATGCTGTTCCGCTCGGCGAGCGTGCTGCCGTTCCTGGTCTGGGCGGGTGCCGTTTATGTCGGATTGAGCGGCAGGGAAGTGTCCCAAGGATGGGCCGCCTTGCCTTCCCGGTTTCTCAATTCCGGGCCGATCCAATGGCTCGGTCACATCTCCTATTCACTCTATCTCTGCCACATGATCCTGATCACGGCGGGGTTGCTGATTTTGGAACGCATTCCCGGTTTGGATGGGCGATCCTTCGCCGTGGCGTTGCTGCTGATGGTGCTGCCGGCCTCGCTCCTCATGTCATCGCTCAGCTTTATATTGATCGAACGGCCCTTTATGCGGATCGGATCCAACTGGGCGAAGCGTGGCAAGGCACCGGACAAGGCAACAGAAGCATCTCCGCGACCAGACAAAGCGGCACCCCAGCTCTCCTAGCGGGATTATTCCAGGTTCGTATCGTCCCACCGGCGATATTTGCTCGACATTGCCCTCGATACCGGTTCTCGGATAAGTCTGGAGGCATCACAGCGTCGATGTCAGGCGAAGCAATTCCATGAAAAATTCGAATAGCGACCGCGCCGTTCTCGAAACCATCACACTCGATCCGGTCTGGATTCCCCTCAAAGATGGAACCCGTCTGGCGGCGACCATCCATATGCCGAAGAATTCCGAAACCGAGCCGGTGCCGGTGATCCTCGAATATCTGCCTTACCGTCGCCGGGACGGCACGGTGCAGCGCGATGCGATCACGCATCCCTGGTTCGCGGCGCAGGGTTACGCGGCGGTGCGGCTCGATATCCGCGGCACCGGCGATTCAGACGGCTTGATGCGCGACGAGTATCTGCAGCAGGAGCAGGACGACGCCGTGGAGGCGATCGAATGGCTTGCCAAGCAGAAATGGTGCAATGGCCGTGTCGGCATGATGGGCATCTCCTGGGGCGGCTTCAACGGGTTGCAGATCGCCGCCCGCCGTCCGCCGGCGCTGAAGGCGATCATCACGCTCTGCTCCACCGACGACCGCTTTGCCGACGACGCCCATTGGATGGGCGGCGCGCTGATCAACAACACCATGGGCTGGGGCACATCATTCTTCCAATATCTGTCTCAGCCGCCGGATCCCGCCATCGTCGGCGAGAAGTGGCGCGAGATGTGGCTGGACCGGCTGGAAAATCTCCAGCTTCCGATCGCGGAGTGGCTGGAACACCAGCATTACGACGCCTATTGGCGCCATGGCTCGGTGAAAGAGGATTACGGCGCGATCCAGGCGGCGGTCTATGCCATGGGCGGCTGGGCCGATGGCTACAGCAACGCCGTGCCGCGGATGATGCGGAACTTGACATGCCCCAAGAAGGGCCTGATCGGACCCTGGGCGCACAAATATCCGCATATCGCGACGCCGAAGCCCGACATGGATTTCCTCGGCGAGGCCCTGCGCTGGTGGGACCATTGGCTGAAGGACAAGGATACCGGCATCATGAGGGAGCCGGAGATGCAGGTCTGGCTGCAGGACAGCGTCCGTCCCTCGGCGGTGCAGCCCGAGCGGCCCGGCCGCTGGGTGGCCTTTCCGCAATGGCCGCACGATTCCGTCCAGCTGCGGGCCTGGCATCTGGGCGCCGACGGCTTGTCGGACGGGACCCAGCCGGATCTCACCCAAGTGATAGACAGCCCGCTGGAGACCGGCATCACCTTCGGCGAGTGGTGCGCCTATAGCGGCTCCGGCGAATTGCCGGGCGACCAGCGGACCGACGATGGTCGGTCGGTGGTTTTCGAAACCGAACCCCTGTCCGAGCCGGTCGCGATCGTCGGCGCGCCGCTGTTCGACCTCAACGTGACCCTGGACGACGAGACCGCCTTGCTGGCTGGGCGTTTGCAGGACGTTCATCCGGACGGCGCCTCGCTCAATGTGAGCTACGGCCTGCTCAACGTCTCGCAGCGCAATGGCAGCGCCGATCCCAAGCCGTTTCCGGCCAAGGGGACGGAAACGGTGCGATTGCTGCTGAACGATATCGCGCATGTGTTTCCCGCCGGCCATCGCATCCGCATCGCGGTCTCCACCAACTTCTGGCCGCTGGCTTGGCCGGCGCCGCGGCGTGTGGCCGTCACCCTGCATACCGGGAAGTCGCGGCTGACACTGCCGGTGCTGGCCAAAGGCGCGAAGCTGCCGGCGCCGCAATCCTTCGGCCCCGCCGTCGCTCCCGATCCCCATGCGGTGGCGGTCAAGACCGAGGGTGCAAGAGTGCGGACTACCACGGAGAATCCGGCCACGCGCGAGTTCGTCGTGACCGTGGATCGCGCCAAAAGCGAATACCGCGTTCTGGCCACCGGCACGGACCTCATGCATAAGACCGGCGAGGTCTTTTCCCTGACGGCGGGCCAGCCGAATTCCGCGCGGATGGAAGTCCTCAGCGACTGGTCGCTATCCCGCGGCAAGGACTGGAATATCCGGACCAAATCGCACCTCACCCTGGCTTCCACGGAGAAGACCTTCGAGCTTTCCGCTTCCATGGAAGCCTATGAGGATGAAGCGCTGATCAAGACTCGAAACTTCGCATTCAGCATCCCACGACGCCTGGTTTGATGGGGACGCGGCGCACTTAGAGGTGCTCTTCGTCGGTTTCCTCGCAGGAGTAGCCGAGTTCGGTGAAACCGCCTTCCAGGTAGTCGCCGAGGAGCGGAATGCCGAGCAGGTATTGCGGTTTTAGCTGGGCGGGGTCCTGACGGGCCTCGTCCCGCGCATCCTCCCATTCATCGGCCGTGAAGTCCCCGCGCCCGATGAATGTGAGCGCCACCAGATCGACGATGGCGTCTTCGCTCAGCGCCGCCAGGGTTCCCACGATTTCGGCCTGAGTTGGGTCATCGCCGCGGTCTTCCAGTACGTCGATTTCCCTATCATCCGAAGGGTTGGAGCCGGAATCTGGATCGTCGGGCTCCACTTTGACGTCGAACTCGCGCGCCTTCACGATCAGAAAGCAGACGGTGTCCGGATCGATCGACAGTTCCGGCCGATCATCGGCTTCTTCGTTGGCCGGTTGCTTTGCCATTCTGCTTCTCCTTCAATGCGTTAATAGGGGTTGCCGGATCGACTTTGCGAATTAACCGCCATGGTCGGACGAAGTTGCTGCTCCGACGAAAGGATAGTTGGCAAAAGATATGGTGGGCGGTCAGGTGAATCGTCACAATCCTGTAGTAGAATCGTACTTATTGAAGAAGCCTGACCGGGAGGAGATCGCGATGGAAGTGGAACCGTTGAATTTGAAGCCCGAGGGCATGGTGATGCCGGATTTTCCGATCATCGACCTCCCTTTGATCGAGGGCACGGCGGCTTCATTGGCCGGTTACGGCGAGATCGTCGACAACCCTGAAACCCATCGCATCGAGATCGTCCGCTGGCCGGCTTTGGGCTGGCGTCAGGTCGATACCAATAGCGGCGACGAAGGCGGCACAACCGAGGGCATCTTCGCTTGCCAATGGGTGGGTGACGTCTTGAAGGCGCAGAACCATGCGGTGGGCGGCGACTATGTCCTCGGCTGGAGCTGCCTGCCGAGCCTGGCCTCGGAATCGAATTCGACGATGCGGCGCTACCGCGCGCTGATGTGGCGCGCGAATTATCACCCGGACGGCGGGCAAATGTTCTTCCCGCTGGATAAGGGCCCGTTCGTGGTCCCGATGGCCCTGCCAGGCGACGACGTGAAACCGCAGGATTTCAAGGCCTTCTGGTTCGATGGCAGCAAGGGCCTCTATATGCATCCCAATGTCTGGCATGACGGCGTTTTCCCGGTCGGCGACCAGGGGCGCTACTTCGGCAAGCAAGGCAAGGTGCATGCCCGGATCAGCGCCAATTTCCCCAAGGAATTCGGCTGTTACCTAGGCGCGCCGCTGCTGCGCGACTGAGTTCCGTTCACTGCTGAAGCCGGGGGCCGCTATCGCTGATTGCGCCAGCGGTTGACCACACCCTGCATGAAATTCTCCGAGCTGACCTCCCGGGTCCAGGCCGTGGAGAAGGGCGCGGTCTTACTGCGCGGCCGCGCCTGGTCAGGAAGCTGGTCGAAGCAAATGCGGGTCGGGATCGGCACGCCTTCGCCGACCGCGATGGCCTCTGCATTGCGCAGCGACGGCAGTTCGTCGAGCAGCCCGATGCCGGATTCCGGCATCGCCGCCCTGAGGAACTCCTGGTCCTTCTGGTTGCTCATGCGCAAAGCGAAGATCGTGTTGCACTGGCTGAGCACGGAGGATGCGAGTTCCGAGGGCCGCTGGCTGATCAGGCAAAGCGAGACACCATATTTGCGGCCTTCCTTGGCGATCCTGGAAAGCGCGCGCTTGGTGGGCTCGAATATGGTCTGCCCTTCGATCGGCGCGTAGCGGTGGGCCTCCTCGCAAACCAGCAGGATCGGCACCGCCTGCTCGCTCCACAGCGCGAAATCGAAGGTCATGCGACAGATCAGCGAGACCACGACGTTCAGGACTTCGGACGGGATACCCGAGGTGTCGATCACGGTAACCGGCTTTCCCTTCACCGGAATCCGGAACAGCCGCGACAGGATGGTGGCCATGTTGTCGCGCACGGTGACGCCCGGGAACATGAAGGCGAACCGGCGATCCTGCTGCAGGCTGATGAACTGCTCCCGGATGCGCAGATAGGGCGCGGAATCGACTGGACGGTCGAGCTTGCCCATGGCCTCGTCGAGCAATTGCGTCACTTCCGACAGGCGATAGGGTACCGGCGTGTCGACGCTGACCGACGAACTTCCCTCCTTTACCGCGAGCAGGCTGCGTTTCGCCTGGACAATCACCTGATGCAAAATCACCTGGTCGATTTCGGGCGTCTGGCTCGATTGCCCGATGATCAACTGGCGCATCTCCTCGAAGTTCAGCAGCCAATAGGGAAGCTGGAGATCCTGGGGGGAGATAAGTTCCGCGCTCTCGCCGAAAGCGGTCGCGTATTCATTGTGTTGATCCAGGATGACGATATGGGCCTTGCCGTGCTGGGCGAGGATGCTTTGCAGGATGCATGAAACCGCGCAGGACTTGCCGGTGCCGGTGGTGCCGAGCACCGCGAAATGCTTGCCCAGCAGCTCATCCACCATGACATAGGCGGGAATCGTCTTATCCTGATGGACGACGCCGATCCGGACACCGCTATCGCCGGCGCGCATGAATATCCGGCGCAAATCCTCGCTGGAAGTGTGATGGACTTCGTCGCCGAGGCCCGGAAAGATCGAAACGCCGCGACGGAATATGCCGTCGCTCTCGATTTCCCCGATCAGCTCCAGCTCCATGATGCGGAGCTCGGCTCTACCCTCGAGTTGCTCGGGGATCGGAATGCTGAGGCCGGTCACCAGGCCGAAGGCCGTCGTTTTCGAGGTGCGGACATTCACCACCTCGCCAATATCCGGCTT
>DASYDA010000186.1:0-3719 GCA_036499865.1 Dongiaceae bacterium
GTAGGAATCGACCAGATAATAGGAATAGGCCGACATCAGCTCGGCCTGGGTCGCCCAGCTCGAGTAAGGATGCTGGCGCTCGACCTCGTCGAACAGCTTCGCGGCCTGGCGCGCATTGCCGCCGTTCAAGGTGTCCAGCGCGTCGTTGTAGAGCACATCGACGGGCGTATCGGGGATATCCGGCTCGCTGTTGCTGCAAGCGGCGAGGCCGAGAAGCAGCGCGGGAAAGGCGACGCCCGCCAGGATGGACCGCGCCGAGACTGAACGCTTGATGAGACGCACGATCGCTGTCGTTCCCTGTTGGCGGAGGCCGATTTCCGAGGACTTGGTTCCGGCGGACTATATGCGGAGCGGCGCGCCTTCTCAAGAGCGCGGCGGCCGGCGCGCTGAGTTTGGGTAAACCCTGCCAAGTCCTTCAAATGATTGCCGAAAAGGAAGCGCCCGGAATGCGATTTTCACGCATTCCGGGCCAGTTTGGAGGGCACCTTCAGAATCGCGGAACGTGACGCGCCGCGATTCCCCGGCCGCGTTGCGGCCGGGTCTTCTACGCCCTAGTTGGCCTGCCGGCGCAGGAAGGCCGGGATGTCGAGCAGATCGTCCTCGGCACGCGGCGACGAGAGCCGATCCTGGGGATCGAGATTGAGCGTCGGCTGGGCGGGTTGCTCCAGCTTGGGCTCGACCCGGGCCTCCCGGTTCTGCATGCGCGGCGCCTGAGCCGCCGGGGCACGAGTCGCCGTCGGCTGATGGGCCGGGGCCGCACGTTCGGCCGGGAGCGGTTGGCCGGTGAGGCGCGAGGTCATCTTCTCGAACAAGGTTGCGCCGCGCCGCGCCGGTTCGGCCGCCGAAGCCGCCGCTTGATTCATCGCGGCGGGATTCACGACCGGGCGCGCCATCATCGGATGACGCTCGGCGGCTTCCATTGGCTGCGGGGCGATGAAGGGCCGATCGTCGATCAGCCGCTCGGCCGGGCGCGGGGCGGAGGTCGCCCGCTGCAGCTGCGCCATGTCATCCTTCACGACCTGGCGGGCAGGTTGCGGATGGGCGGGCTGGGCCTGCAGCGCGGTCGCGCCGATGCTGGACGTGGTCATGCCGCGCGACATCGTCGGCGAAGGACGCGCGGAAGCCTGCGTGGCTCCGTGCGACGATTGCGCGACGATAGGCGCCGCATAGAGCGGCTGGGCGGCCGACGGCATCGTTTCCATGCGTACCGAACCCCGGTCGTCACCCATGGACCCGTGAGGGGCCATGCCCATGCCGCTGTAGGAGACGGCCTGGGCAGCGGGCTGCGGCGCGGGATTGCTGGCGATCACGCTGAGATTGACGGTGCCGCCCATGCTAGGGCGCTGGCTCTGCACCTGGGATTCGATACCGGTCGCCACGACCGAGATGCGGATCTTGCCGTCGAGCGACTGGTCGAAGGTCGAGCCGAAGATGATGTTGGCGTCGGGATCGACCTCGTCGCGGATCCGGTTCGCGGCCTCATCGACCTCGAACAGGGTCATGTCCATGCCGCCGGTGATGTTGATAAGGACGCCGCGTGCGCCCTTCATGCTGACTTCGTCCAGCAGCGGGTTGGAGATCGCGGCCTCGGCGGCGGCGATCGCCCGGTTTTCGCCGGTCGCCTCGCCGGTGCCCATCATCGCCTTGCCCATCTCGCCCATCACCGCGCGGATGTCGGCGAAGTCGAGATTGATCAGGCCCGGCATGACCATCAGATCGGTGACGCCGCGGACGCCGGAATAGAGCACTTCGTCGGCCATCTTGAAGGCGTCGGCGAAGGTGGTCTTCTCATTGGCGACCCGGAACAGGTTCTGGTTCGGGATGATGATGAGCGTATCGACGTATTCCTGCAGCTCCTGGATGCCGCTTTCCGCAAGCCGCATGCGATGCGCACCCTCGAAATGGAACGGCTTGGTCACCACGCCGACGGTCAGGATGCCCTGCTCGCGGGCGATCTGCGCGATCACGGGCGCCGCACCGGTTCCGGTGCCGCCGCCCATGCCGGCGGTGATGAAGGCCATATTGGAGCCGGCGAGCTGATCCGCGATCTCGCGGACCGCTTCCTCAGCGGCGACTCGGCCGACATCGGGACGAGCGCCGGCGCCCAGACCCTTGGTCGTGCTCGAACCGAGCTGGATGCGCCGTTCGCACATGCTCCCTTGAAGAGCTTGCGCGTCGGTGTTGGCGATCAGGAATTCGACCCCTTCGAGCTGCGAACGGATCATGTTGTTGACGGCGTTGCCACCCGCGCCGCCGACACCGATGACGGTGATGCGCGGCCGAATGTCGAACGGGTCCTGCGGTAGAGAGAGATTGAGTGCCATTGTGGTGCCTCCTTGGCGTTTTAGATGGTCGTTGATCAGAAGTTATCTTTCAACCAAGAACCGATGCGTCCCATGAATCCGGAATGCGATTCCGTCTGGGAGCGGCCTGGCTTAAGGGTTTCAGGCTCTGCTTGAAGTGCGTAATTCAGCAGCCCTGCAGCGGTTGCGAAGGCCGGTCCGCCGGTCGAATCGGCAAGACCGTGTATGCGAATCGGGCGGCCCATGCGGACCTGCTTGTCGAGAACCAGCGCAGCAAGCTCGCGCACGCCGCCCAATTGACTGCCGCCGCCGGTCAATACGACTCGCC
Organism: Dongiaceae bacterium; assembly: GCA_036499865.1. Lineage (GTDB taxonomy): Bacteria > Pseudomonadota > Alphaproteobacteria > Dongiales > Dongiaceae > Dongia. The sequence continues at coordinate 2,632 of DASYDA010000186.1, forward strand.
GGCCGGCGATCTTGTCGAAGCCCGAGGCTTCCAACCGCGAGCGCACGAGCTCGAAAGTCTCTTCGAGGCGCGGCTGCACGATGCCGATCAGGATCGAGCGCGGAATCGGGTTCGAGATGCCCGCATCCTCCTCGCCGACCTGGGGAACCTGGATGATTTCGCGCTCGTCCGCCGGCGTCGCGAGGCAGTTGCCGTAGAGCGTCTTCATGCGCTCGGCATGGGCGAGCGGCGTCGAAAGGCCGCGCGCGATGTCGTTGGTGACATGCGCGCCGCCGATCGCGATCGAATCGGTGTAGACCACATGCCCGTCGAAGAAGACGGCGATCGAGGTGGTGCTGGCGCCCATGTCGATCACGGTGACGCCGAGATCCATCTCGTCCTCGACCAGGGTGGCGAGGCCGGAGGCATAGGGCGAGACCACCAGCGCCTTGATCTCGAGGTGGCAACGCGAGACGCAGTTGGTGAGGTTCCTGACGGCGCCGGCCGCCGCCGTCACCACGTGCATATCGACGCCCAGGCGGTCACCGAACATGCCGCGCGGGTCGCGGATGCCGCGTGACCCGTCGATCGAATAGCCGACCGGGATCGAATGGATCAACCGGCGTTCGACATTGCCGTTGATCTGGCTGCCCTGCATCAGCACGCGCTGGAGATCGTGGTCGCCGATCTCGCGCCCCGAAAGCGGCACTTCGACGCCGATGGTCTGCGAGGCGGGATAACCGCCCGACAGGTTGATGACGACGTCCTGGATGGTTTCCTCGGCCATCTGCTCAGCGGCATGGACAGTGGTCAGGACCGCCATCTCGGCCTGTTCCATATCCACGATGGAGCCCGCGCGGACACCGCGCGAGATATGATGCCCAATCCCCACCACATGCGGCTTGCCGTCCTCGGCAAGCCGGGCGATGAAGCAGCAGATCTTGCTGGTGCCGACATCGACGGCGGCGATCAGCCCATTCTTTGTCACGATACGCGGCTTCTTCATCGATATTCCCCCGAGTCCTTCACAACTCGTTCCTCTTCAAAACGCATCCCTTGTCTCGATCCCGACAGTCTTTTTCCCGATGTCATCAGGTCTCGTTGCTTTT
>DASYDA010000187.1:0-5627 GCA_036499865.1 Dongiaceae bacterium
ATAATATCCACGTACCTCGGCCGATCGGCTACAGCTTAAGCATTCCTCGCAATCGGTAGAGTGTCTCCAGGGCTTCCTTCGGCGTCAGCTCATCGGGATTGATCGCGACCAGCATGCGTTCCGCTTCGCTGGGCTCCGAGAGCGAGGCTTTGTCCGGCGGCAAGCTGGCGGCGAAGAGGGGCAAATCGTCGGCCAGTCGAGTCAAGGCACTCGCCTGTTCGCCCTGCTCCAGGGTCTTCAAGACTTCCTCGGCGCGATGGATGGCGGCCGCCGGCACACCCGCAAGCTTTGCCACATGGATGCCGTAGGAGCGGTCGGCCGCACCCGGCGCGATCTCGTGCAGGAACCTCACTTCGCCCTGCCACTCCATGACCTTCATCGTATAGGGCTTCAATGAATCCAGCCGTGCGGCGAGGCTGGTGAGTTCATGATAATGCGTGGCGAAGAGTGTCCGGCAGCGATTGACCTCGTGCAGGTGCTCGAGACAGGCCCAGGCGATGGAGAGGCCGTCGAAGGTGGCGGTGCCGCGGCCGATCTCGTCCAGGATCACCAGAGCGCGCTCGCCCGATTGATTGAGGATGGCAGCGGTTTCCACCATCTCCACCATGAAGGTCGAGCGGCCGCGGGCAAGATCGTCGGCCGCACCCACCCGGCTGAACAGCCGATCGACCACGCCGATCTCCGCATGTTTCGCCGGCACGAAGGAACCGATCTGCGCCAGGATAGCGATCACCGCGTTCTGGCGCAGGAAAGTGGATTTGCCGGCCATGTTGGGGCCGGTCACCAGCCAGAGCCGGCGCTCGGGCGAGAGATCGCAATCATTGGCGACGAAAGCCCCGGCATTCTGGCGGCGCAGGGCCGCTTCCACCACCGGATGCCGCCCGCCTTCGATCCTGAAATCCCGCGAGAGATCGCATTTCGGGCGTACCCAATCCTCGTCGCGCGCGAGAGCCGCCAAGGCCGAAGACACATCGATCAATGCCAAAGCCGAAGCCGCTTCGGCGATCGGCTCCTTATGCGCGACCACTTCCGCCGCGAGATCGGCGAAGAGCCGCAGTTCCAGGGCAAGCGCGCGGTCGGCGGCATGCACGATCTTCTGCTCGAGCTCCGCCAGCTCGCCGGTCGAAAAGCGCATGGCGTTGGCCATGCTTTGCCGCAGCACGAATTTGGGATCGGATTTCAGCTTGTCGGCATGGAGGGGCGTCGCCTCGATGTAGTAGCCGATCACATTGTTGTGGCGGATCTTCAGGCTGGAGATGCCGGTCTCGTTCTTCAGCCGCGCTTCGAGTTCCAGCACCGTCTGTCGCGAGCCGTCGCGCAGCTTCAGCAACTCGTCCAATTCGGGCGAGTAACCGGCGGCGATGAAGCCGCCATCCCGGCTCATCAGCGGCGGATCGATACGCAAGGCCCGGGTCAGGCGATCGATCAACTCGCCATGGAAGCCGAGCCCGGTCTCGATGTCCTTCAGCAGAGCCGGGGCCGGGGCCGCGCGATTTTCGCCGATCACGCCACGCAAAGCGGCCGCCTGGCGCAACCCGTCGCGCATGGCGCAGAGATCCCGCGGGCCGCCGCGCTCGGCAGTGAGCCTTGAGAGCGCACGCTCGATATCCGGAACCTGGCGCAAGGCGGTGCGCAAGATTTCGCGCAAGGCATCGTCCTCGACCAGATATTGGACGAGATCCTGGCGACGGGCGATCGAATCGGGATCGGTCAGGGGCGCCGCCAGCCAATCGTTGAACAGGCGCGCCCCGGCGCCGGTCACCGTGCGGTCGATGCAGGCAAGCAGCGAGCCCGCGCGATCGCCTGAAAGGCTGCGGGTGAGTTCGAGGTTCCGCCGGGTCGCCGCGTCGATCTCCAGGATGGCGCTGCCGGAAACCTGCTTGAGGCGGGCGAGCCGCGGCATGCGGCCTTGCTGGGTCAATTCGATATAATCGAGAATCGCCCCGGAGGCCGCGATCTCCGCGCGGCTGAATTCGCCGAAGGCGTCGAGCGCCGCGGCATTGAGAAATTTCTGCAGGCGCAGTCGCGCATTCTCGCTGTCGAAGCGGCTGCCGGGCAGCGGCGACAATTGCTTGCGCCAATCGGCGAAGAGCTCGAACAGGGCCGGATCGGCGAGCATCCGGTCGGGCAGCAGGATCTCATTGGCATCGAGCCGCGCCAGGGCCGCCGCCAATTCACCGCGCTTGATCTTCTGAACGAAGAAGCCGCCGGTCGAGATATCGACCCAGGCGAGGGCGAGCCCGCCCGCTGCATCCGCCAATGCCGCGAGATAGTTGTGCGAACGAGCCTCGAGCAGCTCGTCCTCGGTCAAAGTGCCCGGCGTCACGATCCGGACCACCGCCCGGCGCACCACCGATTTTGCGCCCCGCTTCTTGGCCTCGGCCGGGTCTTCCATCTGTTCGCAGACGCCGACTTTGAAACCCTGGCGCACCAGTTTCGCCAGATAGGCGTCATGGGCATGAACCGGCACGCCGCACATAGGGATATCTTCCCCGTCATGCCGGCCGCGCTTGGTGAGGGCGATATCGAGGGCCGCGGAAGCCTTTACCGCGTCTTCGAAGAAGAGCTCGTAGAAATCCCCCATGCGATAGAACAGTAAGCAGTCGGGGTATTGCCGCTTTGCCGCAAGATACTGCGCCATCATCGGCGTCACGGTGTCCTTCGGGACGACCGCGCCGGGAATCGCCGTGTCAGGGGGCGCCGGGTGGTTCATTTCGACCGCTTAGCATCGAATAAGCCGATTGACCATGTTTTCCCGATTGTGGCGGAAGGAAGATATGCGGAACACGAGACCGCTTGCGCTGCGGTCTCGTACGGCATAATTGATTGCGGCCCCGAGATGAGATTCGCATCGTGAACCCCTTCTGATGACAGCAATCTGGCTGCTGCAGAACAAGCTCGCCGGTGACAACGCGCAGGTTCAAGCCCTGGGCGAATTCCTGGCTGCCGAACGAGGCTGGTCGATCGAGGCGAAGCCCATTTCACCCAACCTGCGACAGGCCGGGAAGCAGCTCTTTCCGCAAATGCCCAAGCTGGGCATTTTCACGGCCAGCGGCATGGCCGCGCCCTGGCCCGATCTGGTGATTTCCTGCGGCGGCACGTCCTGCATCATCGCGCAATGGATCAAGCGGCGAAGCGACGGACGCACGATCCATGTCCATCTCGGCAGGCTCGGTGCCCGGCCGGAAAACATCGATCTCATCCTCGAAACCGCGCAATACGGTGTCGCACCCACACCCAACATGGTCAATCTGACCCTGCCATTCGTTCGGCACGATCCCCAGCGGCAGGCGACGGCGCTGGCCGAGTGGCAGCCCAAGCTCGCCGAACTGCCGCGGCCTTGGCTGGGCGTTCTGGTGGGCGGGCCTGCCTCGCCGATCCTGTTCGGCGCTGAAGAGGCTTCGCAGCTGCTGCGGCGCATCACCGAACTTCACCGCGACCTCGGCGGCTCGATCCTGGTCGCTTATGGTCCGCGCTCACCAATCGCGGTTCAGGAAGTTCTGAGGGCCGGCATGCCGAAGGATGACGGCGCGCATCGTTTTTTCGGCTGGCCGGCGCCCTCGCCCAATCCCTATCCGGCGCTGCTGGCCCTTTGCGACCGCTTCCTGGTCACCTGCGACAGCGCTTCGATGATCGCCGATGCCGGCGTCACCGATAAACCGATCGAACTCTTCATGCTTCCGGAAGTCCCCGACCGCTTCTCGTGGCGCGGCCTTGGTCTTTCCATCGATACGCGGCGGCGCCAGCGTGCACGCGACGGTCTTGCGCCGGATTTGCTGGATCGTCTGCGCGATTGCCTGGTGCGGAATCGCGTGATAACGCCCTATCGCGATATGCGGGATCTATTGCATGTTCTGAGGCGCGCCGGGATCGCCGGAAATCTGGACCGTGGCAAGGCCGGAAGCGGCCGGAAACTGCAGCAGCAGGAGATCACGAGAGTCGGCGTCAGGATCGCCGGATTGCTGCAGGACGCGGCCAGGCGCCGAACGGGGGAAACCAGAAATGAGCGGCAACACGATGCGCGCGGCCGTGCTGCGCAAGATCCGGGATAAGCTCAGGATCGAAAGACTGCCGATTCCGGAACCCGGCCCCGGCGAGATCCTGATCAAGGTCGTCGCCTGCGGCGTCTGCCACAGCGACCTCCATGCGATCGACGGCGATTGGAATCCGCCACCGGTGCTTCCGCTCGTTCCCGGCCATGAGGTCACGGGGCATGTCGCGGAACTCGGCCCAGGTGTTCAAACGAGTGGCGTCACCGGCTTCCGGCGCGGCGATGCGGTGGGCGTGCCCTGGATGTGGAGCGCCTGCGGCACCTGCGAGTTCTGCCTCGCCGGCATGGAAACCATCTGCCGATCCGGCGAAGCCTCGGGCTATTCCAAACCCGGCGGCTATGCCGAATACATGATCGCCCGCGCGGATTTCGTCGCCCGCCTGCCGAAGCGCGCCGATCTCTATGCCATCGCGCCGATCCTCTGCGCCGGCGTCACCACCTATCGCGGCTTGAAGCGCACCGGCGCGCGTCCGGGGAATTGGGTGGCGATCATCGGCATCGGCGGCCTTGGGCATATCGCCGTGCAATATGCGACGGCCATGGGGCTGCGCGTCGCCGCGGTTGACGTGGCGCCGGACAAGCTCGCTTTGGCGCGCCGGCTCGGTGCCGAATTCTGCGTCGATGCCAGCCAGGAGAATCCGGTGCGGGCGATCCGCGCGAAACTGGGCGGCGGCGCGCATGCGGCGGTTGTGGCGGCGGTCGCGACGCCGGCCTTCGAGCAGGCGATCGGGATGCTGCGCCCCGCAGGTACCGCCGTCTTCGTCGGATTGCCCGGCGGCAAGGCCGATGAAATACGCGCTTCAATCGCCGCGATTTCTGGAAAAGAACTTTCAATCCGTGGCTCCAGCGTCGGCACGCGGCTCGATCTCGGCGAAGCGGTCGATTTTGCATTGCGGGATCGCGTGAAGGCGCGCATTTCGACCGAGCCGCTCTCCGCTGCCAATTCCGTCCTGAACCGCATGCGGCGCGGCAAAATCGTCGGTCGCGTGGTGCTGAAGATCGGGTGATTGCCGCCGTTTGGTGTGGATCGCTTGGTTCCCCAGTCAGGATGATGCACAATCGCCTGACTCAGAGGCAAACCGTGCGTGAAAGCCGGATCGCCCGAACCAGTCAGGAACACCCCAATGTCCGCGATCAAGCCGACCTTCACCGAGGAAGATGCCCTCAGCTTCCACACCCAGGGCCGCCCCGGCAAGATCGAGATCATCGCCACCAAGCCGCTCACGACGCAGCGTGATCTCTCGCTCGCTTATTCGCCCGGCGTCGCCTGGCCATGTCTCCGGATCGCCAAGGACCCCAACACCGCTTACGACTACACCGCCAAGGGCAATCTGGTCGCGGTGATCTCCAACGGCACCGCCGTGCTCGGTCTCGGCGATCTCGGCGCACTCGCTTCGAAACCGGTGATGGAAGGCAAGTCCGTCCTCTTCAAGCGCTTCGCCGATATCGATTCCATCGACCTCGAAGTCGATACCAAGGACGTCAACGAATTCATCAACAGCGTGCGTTATCTGGCGCCGAGCTTTGGCGGCGTCAATCTGGAAGACATCAAAGCGCCGGAATGCTTCATCATCGA
>DASYDA010000188.1:0-3845 GCA_036499865.1 Dongiaceae bacterium
CCAGGCCAATCATTCAAGTGGAGAATGTCCGGCTGCCAGTCGATGCCGCGAACGCCCCGCGCCAATTCCACGGCGGCGAGAGCCAAGCGGGCGAACCTTATATCGTTGTCATCCCAGGGATTGGATTTTTCATCCGCATAGGCACTACCGCTGCGATCGAAAAGATCACCCGCGATGACGATATACATCTTGAGGCCATCGGATGTGACGATCTCGCCAATCTCGCAAGCCGGTATCTCAGCCAATCCCGGGAGCTTGGCGACAATGCGCATGGCAGGATTGGCCTTAAGCACCGATCGGTAGCCGGGAAGCAGCACACGCGTATCGCTCACGCTTTGCAATGCGCGCGGAAGAGTGGCCGAGACCTCGCCGAGCCCGCCAACCTTCAGAAAATCCGCGATTTCCGATGTGACAAACAAAAGGCGGCACTTCCTTCGAGCCGCCGCCATCGCCGCTTCTCTCACCAGCCCCGATTGGTAATCCATCTTCACTCTCCCTCTGCCGCACCAATGTCGACTCGAGAAAGCAGTTCCTTGGTGTTGGAGAAATAGCGCCGCTGCGACGAGCCGCCGCTTAGGATTTATCCGAATTTTCGACTATCGTTTTCAAGACCCGATGTCGCCCGAGGCGCGGATGGATTCGGTGACGCCGGCCTAATTTAAAGGTGGTGGTCAGTATTGCGCCGCAGCAGAAAGAGACCCCTTAAAGCCAAAGGCCGGGATGCGTATCCTTTAATCTTGGATGCGCGTCCCGGCCTTTTAATACAGTCTGCAAATCGAAGTGCCTTTCGACTTTTATTATTCGCCGATTGTTGCCCTCTTGGCCGCATGGGTTACGCTCAAGGCGGCACTTGCGCCTCGGCCGCCGTTTCCGGCCCCGGCACGGCCTTCATCCGTATCCGCGTCCTTCTGAGGATGCCGAGCGGAGCCGCGGCCTCCATTTAAGCTGAAGGATTTCGGTTCCGGCTCTGGCAATCCGCCGGCTTCGGCATCAGCCATCAGCTCCTTCTTTCTTGCCGCCATTTGCTCGCCAACGGCCTCTGCATCGAGGCCATTCTTTTTGGCACTGGCGAAGACGCCGGAACTCGGCTTCTCCTCTTCCTTCACATGGTGCTTGATGTATTCGGAGAGCACCTTGACCTTGGCGTCGTACATCTCCGAGCCCGGCTCCTCCTTCATGAGATCCCGGATCAGCACCTTGGCGCCGTCATGCTCGACCTGCGCCTCATCCATCATGTCTTCCTCGACATCCTCACTGCGGCATGTCGGGTAGAAGATCTCCTCTTCAAGCGTGGTGTGCACGATCAGTTCGGAGCAGATCTGCTCAACCAGTTCCTTCTTCACGCTTTCCGATCGGGCCTTCTCGAATTTGGCAAACAAGCCCTCCACCTTGCGGTGGTCGGCCTTCAACATGGCGACGGCGTCCATTCCCGGGCTGGAACGCCGCGACGACTTGTGGGACGTTTTTCGGGACGATTTCTTGGTTGGCATGGCAGGGTGCCTCCTCCAGACGGTTTGGTTCGCTGAATACACGGATCCAGCAGAGTGCGCGCTCACAACTCCTGACATTGCAATGTGGGATTCATGACCCGGTTCCGACCCCACCCTGAACGATGCGGGAGACGACCGGCCGGGCGTCGTCGGATCTCGGGATCGGCAACGATCCGGTGCACTCCTCCTCGTGAAGATGTATCGATCCCCCGCCTGAGCCGCCTTTTTCGGACCTCGACCCGGATCGTTTCAGGCCGTAGATTGCTGGACCTAGTCTCGCCTCGGATTCGATAAGCCGCATGCTGGCACCCGCACTGATTTTCGCCGCCACTTACCTGGTGGTGGCCTTCGGACGTCTCCCTTTCCTGCGCATTGACCGCACCGGCGCCGCCCTGATCGGCGCCAGCCTGATGGTGGCAAGCGGCACATTGTCCTTGCAGGAGGCCTATCGCGCGGTCGATTTCGACACCATCACCCTGCTGCTCGGCATGATGATCATCGTGGCCAACCTCCGCCTTTCCGGCTTCTTCGGCCTGGCGACCGGCTTCATCGCCAAGCATGCGAGCCGGCCGTTTTGGCTGCTCGCCGGGATCGTGCTGGTCTCAGGCCTGCTTTCCGCCTTCCTGGTCAATGACACGGTCTGCCTGATGCTGACCCCTCTGGTGGTGGAGGTCGGCCGCAAATTGAAGCGCAATCCGGTCCCTTATCTGCTTGCGCTGGCAACCGCGTCCAATATCGGCAGCGTCGCCACCATCACCGGCAATCCGCAGAATATGATGATCGGCAGTTTCAGCGGTATCGGCTACAGCCGCTTTGCCGCGGCCCTGGCGCCGGTAGCCATCCTGGGCCTGGTACTGGCCGTGGGGCTGGTATGGGTCACCCATCGGGATGAATTCGCCGGCCGGCCGGTTCTCCCGAAACTGACGCTGAAGCTGCGCGCCAATCGCCCGTTGCTGTTCACTTCCATGGCCGCGACGGCCGTCGCGATCGTCGGGTTCTTCCTGGGCTTTGCGCCGCCGAAGGTGGCCATTGTCGTAGGGGCCCTCCTGCTTCTGCATCCGATCAAGCCCCAGCGCGTTTATCGCGAGATCGACTGGTCGCTGCTGCTGCTTTTCATTGGGCTCTTCATCGTGTTGGCCGGCGCCGAGAAGGCGCTGCTGACGCCGGAAGTTCGCGATGCTGTGCATGGCGCAGGGCTTGGCAGCATCCCCGTCTTCGCGGGAATAACGGCCGTATTGTCCAATCTTGTCAGCAACGTGCCCGCCGTGCTGGTTCTCGGCCCCTTTGTGCGGGATCTCGCCGATCCGGGGCCGGCATGGCTCACCCTTGCCATGGCATCGACTCTTGCCGGCAATTTCACCATTCTAGGCTCGGTCGCGAACCTGATTGTGGTCGAGCGCGCCCGTAATCTCGGCGTCACCATCGGGTTCTGGGATTACTTTCGCGTCGGCGCGCCGCTGACCTTGGTGACCCTGGCCGTCGGTATAGGATGGCTGGCATGACATCGCAACGCGTTCTGGTGACCGGATTCGAAGCCTTCGGTGGATCGGCTTATAACCCTTCCGCCGAAGTCGCGCAGGCGCTCGATAAAGCGAAGATCGTCGGTCATGCGGTGGTCGGCCGGATTCTCCCGGTTGACTTCGCCCGTAATTGCAGCGCGGTCGCGGAGCTCCTGTCGGAAGTGAAGCCCGTTCTCTACATAGCATTCGGCCTCTATGGCGGCGAGGACATGGTCCGCATCGAGCGGTTAGGCGTGAACCTTGCCGACTTCGAGATCCCGGACAATGCCGGGCTTCGCCATTCCGGTCACAAGATCGAGCTGGAAGGCCCCGATGCGCGCAGCAGCACGTTTCCGCACGCCGAGATTCGAGCGGCGATGATCGCCGCCGGTATTCCCGCGCGCCTCTCCAACAGTGCCGGAAGCTATCTTTGCAATGCCACGCTCTATTCGTCGCTCAGGCTCTGCGCCGAGAGCCCTGAGCCGCCGCTCTGCGGCTTCATCCACCTGCCTTATGCAACGCATCAGGTCGCCGCGCTTCTGCAAGATTCAGGGGGAAAGCCGCCTCCCTTGACGCAGGACGCCGCGGCGCCTTCGTTGGCAATCGGCACGATGATCGAAGCCGGCCGGATCGCGATCACGACATCAGTGCGGGTTTTATCGAACTAAGGTTTCACCGCCATCATCGCGGTGATTTCGACGGAGATGTTCATGGGCAGGCTACCCATGCCGACGGCCGCACGGGCATGACGGCCGGCCTCGCCGAAAATCTCGACGAAAAGATCGGAACAGCCGTTGATCACCCGCGGGTGATCCTCGAATCCCGCGACGGCATTGACCATGCCGAACACATTCAA
>DASYDA010000189.1:0-7713 GCA_036499865.1 Dongiaceae bacterium
CGCCTTTTTGATGAGCTCTGCATAACTCTCCATCGGTTTCGGGATCACGAAGGGATCGCCGGGCTGTGGCTTGGCCATGCAGTCGAGCAAAGCGGCGGTGTCGCGGATCGTCTTCGTCTGCGCGAAATTCGCGGCCAATCCCCAGCCGCCTTCGTCGACCTTCGGGCCCGCCGAGACGCGGCCGCGCGAAGGCTTCAATCCGATACCGCCGCAATAGCTCGCCGGAACGCGGATCGAGCCCGCGATGTCGGAGCCATGCGCCATCGGCACCATGCCGGAGGCGACCGCGGCGCCGCCACCGCCGGTGGAGCCGCCCGCGCTAAAGCCCTCTCGCCAAGGCGTCGAGGTGGCGCCGTAGAGCGCATTCTCCGTGGCGCCGGACATGGAATATTCCGGCGCATTGCTGCGGCCGATGATGTTGAGCCCGGCTTCCTTGAAGAGGCGCCCCACATTCGTATCGCCGTCGCGCGTGACCAGGCCTTCGCAGAGCCGGCTGCCGAACTCGATCTTGCGGCCGTCGAGATGGCCGACGATGTCCTTGATCAGGAAGGGCACGCCGCGGAAGGGGCCTGGCTGCAGTTTCGTTTCGTCGAGCGCCGCGATGCGATCCGCATAGAGCTCGACCACGGCGTTGACCTTGGGATTGATCGCGGCGATCGCTTCGGCGGCGATGCGCGCCAACTCGGTCGGGGTGACTTCGCGCTTGGCGACAAGCGTGGCGAGGCCGGTCGCGTCATAGCCCGCGTATTCGGAGAGCTTCATGTGGAATTGCCCCTTGGTTTTCCCAGCCGCGACAGCGAAGGCGATCAAGGCCTTGGTCCATTGTTAGTGTATTGTATTGCCCCGTCAACTTGGGCAGGCTGCGGACGCAAGTGCGGCTTCAGACGGCGAATTCGGCGTCTATTTTCGATGGGAGTGAACTTTCCATGAGCGAACCGGGCCACAATTATCCGCAGCCGGTCGATGCGGCCTTGGTGCCGCGCTTCGGCGCGATCCCGACCTTCATGCGGCTGCCTTACATCACCGAACCCACATCCGTGGATATCGCGCTGATCGGCGTGCCCTGGGACGGCGGCACCACCAATCGCGCCGGTGCCCGGCATGGGCCGCGCGAGATCCGCAATATGTCGAGCTTCATGCGCAAGGTGCACCATGTCAGCCGCATCGCGCCCTATGAACTGGCGCGGGTGGCGGATCTCGGCGATGCGCCGGTCAATCCCATCGACCTCATGGATTCCCTAAAGCGCATCGAAGCTTTCTACGCCAAGATCCATGCCGCCGGCGCGGTGCCGCTCTCGGCGGGCGGCGACCATCTCATCACCTTGCCGATCTATCGCGGCATCGCGCGCCAGCAACCGGTGGGCATGATCCATTTCGATGCCCATTCCGATACCAACGACCGCTACTTCGGCGACAACAAATACACCCACGGCACGCCGTTCCGCCGTGCGGTGGAGGAGGGACTGCTCGATCCCAAACGCGTGGTACAGATCGGCATCCGCGGTTCGATCTACAGCGGCGACGACATGGAATTCGCCGAGCAGAACGGGATGCGTGTCATCTATATGGAGGAGTTCGCCAAAATCGGCGTCGAGAAAACCATCGCGGAAGCGCGCCGCGTGGCGGGCGAAGGTCCCACCTATGTCAGCTTCGACGTCGACGGCATCGATCCCGCCTTCACGCCCGGAACCGGCACGCCCGAGATCGGCGGCCTCACCACCCTGGAAGCCCAGCATCTGCTGCGCGGCCTGCAGGGGTTGAACCTGATCGGCGGCGACGTCGTCGAAGTCTCGCCACCCTTCGACCAGACCGGCAACACCGCTTTGGTCGGCGCCACGCTGATGTTCGAGATCCTCTGCCTCCTGGCGGACGCGGTCTCGCGGCGTAAGCGGAACTGAGGTTCGGAGACTCTTCTAGGCGAGGCGCGGCATGAATGTCGCGGAGATGAAAGAGAGGCTTCTAGCCGAGGGGTTGCGGCCAGGTGCCGCCAACTTCAACGAGCGTGGCGCGATCTCGGAGCAATACGTGATCGAGAAGAGCGGCGCGACATGGCACGTCTATTACGGCGAGCGGGGGCATAAGAACGATTTCCGATCGTTTCCAGAAGAGTCCTCCGCCTGCGCCTATTTGCTGTCGATATTGGAGACTGATCGTAGCGTATGGGGGAAAGCCGGGAGCGGTTCGAGGCGCGCATTGGGACCGGTGGGGGCGAAAATCTGCACCTGCATTCTCAGACTGCTTTATCCGCACTAAATTTCAGGCGCAGTCGTCACGCGGAAAGATCAACCCCCACCCCAACCCGCCCCCAATCTAGGGGGCGGGGGCTCGATAGAGCCTTCGTTCTGGCCGATAGAGAGGCTCGCTCTCTCCAATCCCTGCCCCCAAGATTGGGGGAGGGTTAGGGTGGGGTTGATGCCGCCGTGATCGCAGCGCGCTTGAAGTTCGGTTGACCCCAAAATGAACGATCCGAAGCAAACCGACTTCATCGGATGCCGATGTCGTGGCAGCATAGCGAAAGAAACGGACCGAAAGAAACAGGCGAGGACATGGAACAGATCAGGCTGAAACCGAAAGCAGCGCGCGCGCTCATCTTCAACGCACTCACCGGCGCGGGAACGGCGCCCGCCAATGCGGACTATTTCACCGACGCAATCCTCGACACCGAATTGAGCGGCCTCACCGGTCACGGCTTCTACTGGCTGCAATTCTATTGCGCCCATGCGAAGAGCGGCAAGGTCGACGGGAAAGCCAAGCCCAGCGTCAAGAAGATCTCGCCCGTCGCCTTCCGGGTCGATGCCAAGCGCGGCTTTGCGCATCCGGCCATTGCGAAGGGCTTCGAGAAACTGATTCCCGCCGCGCGAAAAAACGGCATTGCTGGCCTGGCGGTGCACAATTCCTACAACGCGGCGACGCTCGGTTTCCACACGGGCTATCTCGCGCGCCACGGTTTGCTCGCCTTCGGCTTCACCAATTCCTCGGCGAATATCGCGCCGGTCGGCGGCAAGACCAAGGTGCTCGGCACCAACCCCATGTCCTTCGCCGTGCCAGGCAAGTCCGGGAAGATCGCCTTCCTGATCGACCAATCGTCTTCCGCGGTCTCCTGGACCGCCGTGAAGCGCGCGGCGGAGGAGGGGCGGGAGATTCCGCTCGGCTGGGCGATCGACAAGGACGGCAAGCCGACCACCGATCCGACAAAAGGCCTCGCCGGCTCCATGGCGCCGTTCGGCGGCTATAAGGGCTTCGGCCAGGGCCTCATCGTCGAGGTGATGTGCGCGGCCCTGGCCGGCGCCAATCGCGGCCCGCAGATGGGCTCCTTCACCCTCGATGACGGCCGCCCCATCGGCTGCGGCCAGTTCTTCATCGCCATCGCCCCGGAGAAATTCTCCGGCGGCCAGTTCACCAAGCAGGTGACCGCCTTGGTGAAGTCGATCGCATCGCAGGAGGGCGCGCGGCTTCCGAACTCACGTCGCGACGCCAACCAGAAGCGACTGATGAAAGAGGGGTTGCCGATCGACAAGGAGCTTTATGAGACGCTGAAGGGATTTTGCTGAAATTTCGACATTTTATGATTCGTCATCGCCGGGGCTTGACCCGACGATCAGCTCGCGGCGGCGCGAGATGCGCGGATTGAATCCGCGCATCTCGACTCCGCGCGAAGCGTTAGCGCGCCTCACCCCCGCGATACATGCAGCCCTGGCACCCGATCCTTCCACGGCATCTCCTGCTCCAAAATCGCCGCGAGCTGCAGCAACACATGCTCCTGCGCCGGATTGGCGCCCAATTGCACGCCGATCGGCAACCCGTTGGAATGCAGCGCCAGCGGCAGGGAGATCGCCGGGGTGCCCATGACGTTGTGCGGGAAGGTGAACTGGATCGGGCGATCGGTGAACGACAGGAAGTCCACGGCGGAGATGTCCTCCCGGCCCTGATGATAGAGGCCGTGCGGCTCGGAGATATTCGCCGTCGTGGGCGAGATCCAGACGTCGCAGCGCGACATCAGCACGCCGAGCTTGCGGCGGATCTGGTTGATCGCACCATGGGCGGTCAGGAAATCCTCGCCGGTCACCGTCTTCGAATGTTCGTAGATCTTCAGGGTCACCGCTTCCAGCGTCTCCGGGCCGGGCCGGCGACCGAGCTTCAATCCCAATTCATCCAGCCGCTCGGCGAAGCCGAAGAACCAGACATCGAGCATCCTGCGGTTCGCGTCCTCGCCGTCGTAATCCGGCGCCTCCTCGAAGACGTCATGGCCGTGCGACGCCAGCAGCTTCGCGGTCTTCTCCACCGCCGCCGCGACTTCCGGATCGACTGGATGGTCCATCACCGGCTTCGCCGACCAGGCGATGCGCAGACGTTTCGGCGGCTTCGCGATCAGCGAGAGATAGCTCTCCTCCGGCGTCGGGATCACGAAGGGATCGCCCACTTGGGGCTTCTTCATGGCGTCGAGCAAAGCGGCGGTGTCGCGGATCGTCTTCGTCTGCGCGAAGTTCATGGCGAGGCCCCAGCCGCCTTCCTCCGCCTTCGGCCCGGCGGAGACGCGGCCGCGCGAGGGTTTCAGCCCCACGCCGCCGCAGAGGCTGGCCGGGATGCGGATCGAGCCGCCGATATCCGAGCCATGCGCCATCGGCACCATGCCGGCCGCGGTCGCCGCGCCACTGCCGCCGCTCGAACCGCCGGCGGAATAGCCCTTCCGCCAGGGCGTCGAGGTGTTGCCGTAAAGCGCGTTCTCGGTGGTACCGGTGATGGAATATTCCGGCGCATTGGTGCGGCCGATGATGTTGAGGCCGGCTTCGTTGAACAGCTGGCCCACATGGCTGTCGCTGTCCGCCACCATGCCTTTGCAGAGCCGGCTGCCGTATTCGATCTTCCGCCCCGCCAGATGCCCGCCCACATCCTTGATCAGGAAGGGGACGCCCCTAAACGGTCCGTCCTGCAGCTTCCGCTCGTCCAGCTTCTCGATGCGGTCCGGATAGAGTTCGACCACGGCATTGACCGCCGGATTGACGGCGGCGATCGCCGCGGCCGCGGTCTTCGCCAACTCGCCGGCGCTGACCTCGCGCCTAGCTACCAGTTCTGCCAGACCGGTGGCGTCGTATTGCGCATATTCGGAAATCTTCATGGATGGTTCCCCCGACACTCGACGCCGGAGCTTAGCCCATCGCAATCGGGAAGCGAACCTGCTCTTGTACCGGCGGACGGGCTATTTGGCGGCGACCTCGGAGGCCGCGGTCTGCTCGACGCTCGCCGGGGCGGGCTCGGAAATCTGCACGCGATTCCGGCCGTCAGCCTTGGCGCGATAGAGGGCGCGGTCCGCAAGCTGGATGAGATCGGTGCGGCCGGTCGCGGCCTCGGGATAGATCGCGACGCCGATCGAGGCGGTGACCGGCGGGATATTGGTGCCGACGATCTTCAACGGCATCACCGAGATCGCGGCCCGGATCGCTTCCGCCTTCACCAGGGCTTCATCCGAGCCGCATTCCGGCAGAAAGACCAGGAATTCCTCGCCGCCATAGCGGCAGACCACGTCGCTGGCGCGGACGGTGGCGGTCAAGGCCGCGCCGACCTTGCGCAGGGCTTCGTCGCCGGCCTGGTGGCCGTAGGTGTCGTTGAAGCGCTTGAAGTGATCGACATCGAGCAGCAGGAAGGCGGCCTTTCTTCCCTCGCGCCGCAGCTTCGCCAGTTCATGGTCCAGCATCTCGTCGATGAAGCGGCGGTTGTAGAGTCCCGTCAAACCGTCGCGCAGCGCCATGTTTTCCAATCTTTCCCTGAGCTCGATATTGGTGAGGGAAAGCGAAAGCTGGTCGGTCAGCCGCTCGATCAGGCTGTCCCATTGCTTGGCGCCCTGCGCGGTGCGGAACCTGTCGCTGCGAAGATGCAGCATGGCGAGAATCTGGCCCCGCCCGATGATGGGAATGCAGGTATAGGCGGCGGATTCCTCGATGACGTGGCGGCAATGAACGGGCGCCGTCTCCGAGCCGGGATGCGCGATCGTATCGGTGCAGCCGATATGCTGTCCGCCCTGGCGAAGGCCCCAGCAATCGGACGGATGGAGATGTTCGGCGAATTCATGCGCCTCGCCCTGCCGGTTCCACTGCGTCACCAAGGTGAGCTGGTCGCGCGACGCGGTATAGACGTAGAACGCACCGGACGTGTCGTTGAGCATGCGCCTGGCAAAGGTCTCGATGATGCCATAGGCCTCGCGCCGGGAATCCGAGAGCTGCAAGGCGGCGGAAAGATCGGCGACTTGGCGGCGCTCCTCGTTGCTCAGCCGCAGCGCCGATTCCATGGCGCCACGTCCGTTGATCTCGCTGCGGAACAGCAGGAATTGCGCGGCGGAGAAAAGGATCGCCAGGCCCAGCGCCGTCACCACCAGAATCGAATGCAGATCGGCCAGGAAATCGGCATGCGCTTTCAGGGCATCGGCCTGATGATCGAAGTCGTCGAGCTGATGCCCGATGACGGCGCGCATCGCGTCCATCAATGTCTTTGAATCGCCGGCATTGAGCACCGCCTGCGCCGCTGCCGTGCCGCGGGTGCTGACGGCGTCGATCGCGGCTTCCATCAATTTGCGCCGCTGCGGCATCAAGGTGCCCAGGGTCGCGCCGCCGAGGCCGGGCGCGGTCCAGGTCAATATGTCCTGGGCCGTCTTGCTGGCGATGTCGGTGACGGTGGCGCGCCCCCGGTAATAAGGCTCGAGATAGACCGGATTGCCGGCGATCACATAACCGCGGACGCCGGTCTCGATATCGACCAACGCCACCAGCAGGTCGGTCGCTTTGATGACGCGGTCGCGCAGCTGCGAAAGCTCGGCATTCTGCTCGACCACGCGGTTGTCGAGATAGACCGACACGCCACCCATGCCCGCCAGCAGGGCGATGCCGGCGACGAACAGGATGGTGATGATCTGACGCTTGCGGTGCCAATTCATCGGTATGGCAATTCCCTGTCGCTGCCGGCATTGGTGGCGCGGCGGTGCAACGAGCGTGCCGGACAACCCGGTTCCAGCGCTCGATGCAACCTGATGTCGTGAGACTAATGAGTTTTGAAAATTTAGATAAGTGTTTGTTTTTGTGACTAATATCCTAAGTCACTCTACGTTTCGATGCCGCTTCTCCATCTCCGCTTTGGAGACGCCCATCCGTTCCGCCAGGGCCATCACGATCTGGTCGAACAGGATGAAAAGAGCCTGCTCGAAGAGATTGCCCATCGGCTGCCGCGAGGCGACCACCTCGGCCTTGCCCTTGTAGACCGCGGCCGGAAGGAACAGCAGGGTCTTCGCCTTCTTCGCCGTGCGCCCGGAAGGATCTCCCGTCACCACCGCCGTTTCCGCGCCGACGGCGATCGCCTGATCGAACACATAATCGATATGGCCGATGGCGCCGCTGCCGGAAACCGCGATCAGCAGATCGTCGGCGCCGATGCCGGGCGTGGTGTCGTCCCAGATCCAATGCGTCTCCTTGCCGAGATGCATCAACCGCATCGCAAAGGCGCGGGTGGAGAGCCCCTCTCGTCCGGCCCCGATCAGGAACACGCGCCGCGCTTTCACGATCGCATCCATGAAGGCCGCGGCTTGAGCTTCGTCGATCCGTTCGGCGACCTGGCCTAGCTCGGCCACGGCGCGCGCGAAGCCATCTTTCACTTTGGGCACGGTTGAACGCTCGCTGAGAGTGGAAGCCGATGAAAGGAAACATTGACGAAGCGGAGAGAGCAACCCCC
>DASYDA010000190.1:0-4703 GCA_036499865.1 Dongiaceae bacterium
GGATCTGCTGACCCGCTGCTTCGATACGGTGATGGCCGGGGATTTCGACGCCGGGATGCTGGTCATCGACTATGCGACCGACGGCAAGGCCAGCGAGGACGCCTGGGATTGCTCGGTGAAGGCGCTGATCACCGCCTGCCAGAAGAACGGCAAGCTGCCGATCGTCACCGCGACTTTGCCGGAACTGCTGCCGGGGCGCATCCGCGACCTGATCATCGGCGGCAAGGGTGCGCCGATGCAGGGCTTGCGCGAGGCGTTGCATGCCTTTGCCGCGGCGAGCCGGTTTGCCGGCAAGCGCCGGGCGATGGGCGAGGCCCTGGACGCGATGACGATCCCCCCAACGCCGCAACGCGAAGGGAAAGGGCAATTGATCTCGGAATCCGATGCCAAGCAGGCATTGGCCAAGTACGGCCTGGTTTCGCCGCCGAGCCGGATCGTCGATCCAGCCGGGGCCGCAAAGGCGGCTGAAGCACTGGGCTTTCCCGTCGTGGTGAAGGTCGCCGAGCCGGTTCTTGCGCACAAGACCGAGGCAGGCGCCGTCGCCATCAATCTCAAATCGGCGGACGAAGTCACCGCCGCGGTTGGGCGGATGCACAAGGCATTGGCGCAATATCAGCCGGGCGCCGTGATTGCCAAGGTCCTGGTGGAGAAGATGGTCTCCGGTGTGGTCGCCGAACTTATCGTCGGCGTGAAGCGGGATCCACAATTCGGCCTTGCCTTGGTGGTCGGAGCCGGCGGCATTCTCGTCGAGATGGTCCAGGATTCCGCCATGCTGCTGCTGCCGACGGATCGGAAGGCAATCGAGCGCGCCATCCACGGCCTGAAAATCGCGAAGGTCCTCCGCGGCTATCGCGGACGGGCAGGGGGCGACATGGACGCCGTGGTGAATGCCGTTGCCGCGGTCGCCGGCTATGCCGAAGCGCATCGCGCCGATCTGCTGGAGCTCGACGTCAATCCGTTGATGGTATTGCAGGATGGGGCCGTCGCCGTTGACGCCTTGGTGGTCTTGGCCGACGCCTAGCCGCTAACGCCGCTTGGTCTGCAGGCGCAGGATCGACTTCAGGTATTCCGGGTCGACGGACCAGCGCTCCACCAGCTTGCTCGCGATTTCCGGCGACAGGCGGTCGTAGAGTTCCAGGCATTTCGACATCAGATAGGGATCGCGGGTCATCGGCTCGCTGCGCGCCCGCTGCATCAGCATGAACAGCGTGACGAAGTTCGAGCGATCGATCCGGGCCGCGCGGCAGGCGACGACCAGTCCCTGGCCTGAGCTGTCATAGATCAGCTTGCGGGCCAGGATGGGTTTCAAGCCCACCGCCTGACCCAGCATGGCTTCGAAGAGCGGCGTTTCACCCCGACGCAGGGTTTCGACAATGATGTCCGGTGTCAGATCCTGGCGTTCCGCAAGCTGCCGAGCCAGGTTGGTCGCCGGTTCGTCGGGCGCATGCGCCGGCACTTCATGGGCGGCTTTCTGCGCGATCGAGCTGAGCGTCAGATCGAGCTCGATCGGATCGACCGAGAAGTTATCGACGATGAACTGCCGGAGCGCGGCCGAAACCCAATAGTACATCCGTTTGGCAAGATCGGCGGGCAGGTCGATGCGACGCAGCAGGGGCTCGCGATAGGCATCCTGGGTCTCGGACTGGTCGACCAGATAGCTCATGGTGGCCGCGGATATGCAGGCCCCGTGATTTTCCAGCAGCGCCTTGATCACGTCTACGGATTTGGTGGCCACCAGTTCGTCGCAGATCCGCTCGCTCAAGCTTCGCCGCATGGCGATCGCCAGACGATGGCTGATCGTGCGTTGCCGCACGATTTCCATGAGATCCTCGTCTTCCAGGATGGTGCTGTTCAGCAGGATTGGGGAGGCGATGTCGAATTCATCATTAGCGAGGATTGTGATGACCTCGCGCGGCGCTTGGGGTGAGGCCGAAAGCTTCTCGGCCAAGGCTTTACGGACCGTGCGCGCCACCTCCTGGATGAGTTTCTTCAGGATGTCGTTGACCAGCGCCCGTTCATGGAGCGTCAGGATGCGCCCCTGCTCGTTCATCAAATCGCCGATGACGCTGACCAACTGGCTGCGCCCCTGGGTCGAGCGGTCATGCGCCAGATCGACGAGATTGCGGACGTCGGTAGCGATTGCCGATATCGAAGAGGCGCCCACGACTTGATTCCTATATTCGGCCCGGGAAAACTGGGCCGCACCGGCGCGACTTCGCACCAACACTTGCCACGGAATACAAACCTTAATGAGAAATTAGGCGAGCACTGGTTATCAAACCCTTAAGCGGATTGGACACTTGTTTGTGCGGGTATACCGTAAGGCCCCGCTCTGGCAGGAGAAATGACCGGGCGGGGATTTAGTTCGGTCGGGGGTTTAGTTCGGTCGGGGGCTTAGTTCGGCCGGGTCACATCCGGCTTTCCATCGTAATCGTAGTCCATGCCGATGGAGTCCGTGACGCCGTCCTCGTTGCTGTCGATTTCCCAGACATCGCATTCGCCCTTGGAACGGTCTCCATAGATGACCCGGGCTTCCGGCTTGCCGTCCTGATTGCGATCGACCAGGGCATAGTCCGGCTTTCCATCACCGTCCTGGTCCACCAGATAGAGGTCGGGCTTACCGTCGCCGGACATATCAACAGCCCAGCGATCAGGCTTGCCGTCGCCGTTGTCGTCGATCGGCCAGCTCGTATAGCCACTGGTTGAAGTCTGCGATGCCTGGATCACATTGCCCTGGTTGAGGCCGGTCTGAGGTGTTCCCCCCTGGGAATTGCCCTGCGAGGTCTGCTGGGATAGCCCCTGTGCGTTGCTTGTCTCGCCGCCGTCCTGACCGCCCGATGTGCTGTCCGCGATGATGCTGCCATCGGCGAGGCGGTCGCCTTTCATCTCCAAGACCCGCTTCACTTCATCGACGGAGACGGCGAAGTTCAGCCCTTGGGCGTCGGGATCGAGGAAGCTGTTGATGCCGATCAGCTTGCCCGTATCGTCCAGCAAGGGGCCGCCGGAATTGCCCGGATTGATCGGCGTCTGGGTCTGGATGACGTCGGCGACGTGGTCGTAATGCGAGTCATACCAGCTGTATTTCGGCCGGATCTGGCTCACATAACCGCGGGTATAGCTCCAATACTCGCCATGGGGATGGCCGATGGCGTTGACCTCCTCACCGATCTGCACGGAGCTCGGATCGCCGATCTCCACCAACCGCAAGTTCGCCGGCGGATTCTTGATCCGGATAAGCGCCAGGTCGGCAATGACGTCGATCCTTATCACATCGGCGTCGTAGGCCTTGGACTCGTTCACTTCGGTGCCGGCGGGAGGCATGAAGACGACGGAGACCTGGTCGGCGCCGGCGACGACATGGTGATTGGTGATAACCAGCCCATTCTGATTGAGAATCGCGCCGGAACCGATGAAGTCGCCGTTGATGATCAGCACCACGCCGGGCGCCACCTTGTTGTAGACATCGGAACCGATGCTGCGCGTGCCTGAAGCGGGAACGGCCGGCGCTTGTTCCAAGGTCTCGGAGACCGCCTTGGATTTGGCGACGATGTTGGCCGTGTCGCCGTATTGTCCAAGATCGATGCCGCCAATGGAATTCGTCGTCTGCGACGAACTGGTGGCCGTGAGATTGCCGATCTGAAGCTTGGAAGAATCGACGATCCGGTAGGCGGCTTTCGCGATCACGCCGGATGCATCTTCGACTTGCATCTGCTCTTCGCCTGCGCCGCTGGAGATCTGGTACCAGTCGTTGTCCGAGGGGAGGCGGCGCGTTTCGCCGGCCTTGAGGCTGATATCTTGCGCGAGAACCGAGGGAGCCCCGTCGCTCGGCAAATATCGAATTGTGACCTTGGCATCGCTCTTGGCCGTCACCAGGACGGCGAGCTTGGTGCCGATGGTGACCGGATCTCCGGAATCAATGGCGATCGGCCGGGAATCCGCACTGGCGTCCTTGGGCTGGGTGATCAGCTTCAACTGGACGGCGGGATCGGCCATTGCGGCCGTCGGAAACCCCAGACAAAGGCCGATGACGAGCAGGGGCACGGCAAGGGCCAACCGGACGATCTGCCGGCCATGCACTGTTGCGGCTGCCGAATTCCACATCGTATTCCTCCCCCGGGCTGGTCGATCCCCATGCTGATCGATGCAGAGCAATTCTGCATCGGGCTATACAATGTCGGAAAGTGAATTCACGCTGAACAAGCGATCACGACCTGCATGCCGGTGTGCGCTCCCGCAATATGAATAGCCCCGAGGTGGCTCGCGATGGAATCACGCGTGGGTTCTCTGAAAGAACCGGCAGCCCTGGTCAAGTTATCTTCGCCGTCCGCAACATTCTTGAGTTGCGATAGGTCCTCTAGCAAGTTGAAATATTTATAAAAAACGCGAGCCGAGAGATCTCGACGGCGCATCCTCGCTTAACAACACCGTTTCGATACCGCGTGGCGGTGTTTCGTGCTTTGACGACCTGTGGCGTGGCGGCGAATTGACACACGGGGTCGGGTGTCACGGGCGAAACGCTTGAAACGATCACCGACAAACTTAGCTGTACGAACGCAGCCGGCAACGGCCGCGCCTCTCGTCGACTGCAACTTCCGAGTATCAAGAATGAAACAAAGGACCGTGCTTCGCTTGAAACAGAAGGCCGGATTGCATTCCGCTGACCTTCGCGTCGATTCCAATTTCTTCAATCTGATCGTCGACAG
>DASYDA010000191.1:0-6780 GCA_036499865.1 Dongiaceae bacterium
CAATGGCGCTTCCGCCTGACGGCGCCGGCCCATGTGGCCATCGATCTCTCCCGCGGCATGCGCGCCTTTCTGGTCGCCGAGCAGGGTGGCGCCACCCATGAGGCGGTCACCGGCGGCGAAACCTGGAAAGGCGAGCTGCCGGCCGGAAGCTACGTCCTGCGCGCGACGACGCTCGAACCCAACAACCGCTTCGACTACACCGTCTCGGTCGCGGCGGACGAACTGATGGCGGGCTTGAGCTGGCCCGTCGATCTCCCGGCGGACATCCCGCTCTCGATCGGCAGCGATGCCGTGCTGGAGATCGGCTCGTTCGGCCCCACGGATGTGCGCGCCTGGCTCTATGACGACCACGACCGCCTGGTCGCCACCAACGACGACCGCCCCAACGACTGGAATTTCGCCATCACCGGCCGCATGCAGCCCGGCTTCTATCGTCTCCATGTGGAAGGCGTCGGCGCCGCCGAGGGCCATGTCGCGGTCTCCGTCTATCAGGCGGAAGAGCAGCCGGAGCCGGCGCTCGCCGTCGGCGGCGACACGCAGCTCTCCGGCCCGAAGGTGCATATCGTCCCGCTGCAATCCGCCGCCGGCGACCTGCTGGTCGCCTCCGCCGATGCGAACGGCCCGGCGATCGGCCTCGGCATCGAGGTGAAGGAGCAGGCGGGCACCTGGCGCACGCTTGCCGAAAACACCGGCCGCTCGCCCTGGCTCGCCGTTCCGACAGCCGGCGCCAAAGCCGACTACCGCCTGCGCGTCTGGTCCATCGACCGCAGCACCGATCCGATCCGCCTGCAGACCCGCATGGTGACGCCGCGTCTGGCCGCGTCTAGCGACTTCACCGGTACGGGTGTTCCGCTGCAACCGGTCCCCGGCATCGAGCCGCCGCTCGGCATTGCCGCCATCGCCATCGATGCCGCCGGAGCCTTCCGCTTGGCGCCGCCGTTGCCGGATATCGAGTGGTCCACGGAATCCGGCCGGGCTCTCGCGGGGGATGCGGCGGGCATCGTTTTCGGCAATAAGGGCACCTTCTGGTTCGGTGCGCGGTTACAGGGCGATGCGGCGAAGGTCGTTGCCTCCCGGGTGGTTCCCGGCGAAGAAGCGGTCGCGCTGACGGTGCCGGGATCGGACCGCGCTCCCACCATCATCGCCGACCCGGTCTCCGCCAAAGACGGCCCGCAGCTCTGGCTGGCGGAATCGCGCCTCGGCCAGCCGGGGATCTATGCGTTGGGACTTTTCCCCGCGATGGCACCTGGGTCCGCGGTAACGATCGAACCCACTCCGACCAGTGATGCTTTCGACCTCGATCTTTGGAATGCCGGTGATCCAGCGACACCGCTTCCTCTCTCCATGCGGAAGATCAGTTTCGCGGCGCCGATCGTGGATACATTGGATTGGGGCATCGCCGATCGAAAGATCGTGGGACGTCAGGCATTGTCCTTTACCCTGCCGAAGGGAATGAAGCGGCTGCAACTGGCGTTGCCCGCTGGAACCGCCGTGGTACTTCAAGGCGAGGACAACGACGCAATCTGGTCAGGCGATACCGCACTGGCGATCACCGAGGATACGAGAGCCGAGAATCTGCTTGTGCTCTCAACCGTCACCACCGATGCGCGGCTTGGTGTCACTCTTGTTCCGTTGCCAAACGCCAATGCCACACCGACCCTGGGTAACGGTCGACTCTTCAAACGATATTTCGCCAGCGAAGGCGTAATCCGTCTCCGCGTGAATCTCTCCCAATCGGAGATGAAGGCAGTCCATGCCGGAAAAGAGCTGCGAATAGCCTTCTCTGGCGCCGTAAAGTCAGCACGCACATTCCGAGAAGACGACGATTTAACGTGGACGGATGTTTTAAATCCTGTAGTGGCCGGCAAGGACACTGTCGATATCACCCATGGTGCGGGCCTGGTCGTTGCTTGGATCGAAGGCGGCGATTCACTGGGCAAGCCCGCTTCGGCTTCGAAGGCGACGCAGATCGAAGAGACGACGTCTGTGAAGCTGACCGGAGTGGAGCAGCAGCTTGACTTCGTCACCGTGGCCGCAAAATTACTGCATCTCAAGACAATGGTGCCGGTGATCGCGCAATTCAAATCCGGCAATGGTGCTGAAACATTGCGCGTCTCCCCACAAGGCGCCAATCTCAATCTCTATCTTCCGAAAGGCACAACGCCGATTACGTTGTATGCCGTCGCCGGATCGCTCTCCGGCATTGCCGAAGCGACTCTCAGCGACATCGCCCCCATCGGTGAAGGCCTCGGCCCGAAGGCGCAGCTCGCGCCCGGCGAATCCCGGCTCTATTCCTTCGCCGTGAAAGACGAGCGCGATATCGGCGTCGGCGTGCGTGGCTCCGTCGATACAGCCCATTGCCGCGTGCTGGATGCGGATGGCAACGAGATCGGCGCCGGCGTCGTGCAGATGCTGCATTTGAAGGCCGGCACTTATCTTCTTGCCGTTGATGCGCCGGCTGATGGTAATGCGATCGAGGTCCAGCCGGCTCTGGTCGGCGTCGCCGCGCCGGACGGCAGTCCGCCGGACGAAGTCAAACGCGGTTATCTCGAATTGGCCGGGTTGAAACCCAAGCAACAGGAGTAGTTCCGTGGCGCGCGCGTGGTCCATCCCGCTCGCCGGCATCCGATGGGCAGCCGCCGCTGCCATGCTTGCCGTCGTGCCGGTACTGTTTTCTCCCGTCGCTCTTGCCGACGACACGGTGCCGGCGGGCACGCAGCCCAGGGGCACGCAGGATGTCGTGCGGCCGGCCGGCGCCGTGGTGGTGCCGGAGAAATTCCTGCGACGCTGGGATCCGATCACCGTCTTCTTCGACCAGGATACCGGCCCGGCTTCGGGCGGGCCTGAGGATCACCCGGAGAAATTCTTCTCGCTGGAACCGACCCATCCCGGGGCCACCACCTGGATCAACGCCCGCACTCTGCAGTTCAAGCCGGCGGAGCCCTGGCCGCCGCTGACGCGCTTCACCCTGAAGGTCGGCGAACGCACGGCATCGCTCGCCACCCTGATGTCGGCGCCCAGCGCGACCACGCCGGCCGACGGCGCCACCGGGCTCGATCCTGTGAAGGCGATCGCGCTCACTTTGCCGGAACCGCTCGACGCCGACGCGCTCACCAAGCTGATCACCATCGAACTTCGTCCCTTGCCCGGTGTCGATGCGAGCGCCGCGCGGACCCTGACCGATGCGGATTTCGACGTGAAAGCGATGGAGCGGACCGACCGTGTGGCCCCCGCGCAATACGTCGTCAATCTGCACGATCCGATCCCCGGCGGCACGCGCGCCTTGGTGCATCTGAAGCTCTCGTTGGAAAGCGGCCTCTCCGGCGGCTTCCAGGACATCTCCTTCGCCACCGCCGAACCCTTCCGCGTGACCCAGCTCGGCTGCCAGGATGAAGGATTCCCGATCCCGCCGACCGGCGCCAGCTATGGCCGCGAGGATGCGATCAAATGCCCTGCCGGCGATCGCACGATCAACGTCAATTTCTCCGCCAACCTGGCGCCGATCGGGCCGATCGCGGCGCGGAACCTGATCCGCATCACGCCCGAGGTCGATGATCTCGCTTACGCCGTCGTCAACGACGTGCTTTCCGTCTCGGGCCGTTTCGCCGCCGGCACGCTCTACCAGATCCGTCTCGAGCCCAGCGCGCTCACCGATGTCCGAGGCCGCGCGCTGGAGATGACCGCGCCCAGCGGGGCCTTCCTCTCTTTCGCGGAGCAGCCGAGCTTCCTGCAATGGCTTACCAGCAACGGCATCGTCGAACGCTATGGGCCGCAGATGTTGCCGCTGAAGGGCCGCGGTTTCCAGCAGGTCGATATCCGCATCCACAAGATCGACCCTTTGAATCGCTCGTTCTGGCCGTTCCCCAACGATCCGGTGAAGGTTGATGATTCCGCGGCGCCACCGGCGCCCGGCGAGGAGCCGGCGCCCTTCGAGGATGCGGAACGCTATATCTCCGATGCCGAGCTTTCCACCCAGATCAAGGCGCTCGGCTCGCCCAGTGTCTCCGATCTCATCGATCTGCCGCTCCGGAAGGGCGGCCCCGCCGCGAAATTCGGCCTCGATCTCAAGCCCTATCTGACGCATATCAGCGGCGCCGATGCGCCCGGCACCTATCTGGTGGGCTTGCGCCGCATCGACAGCTCCAGCGAGCGCGCCTGGGTCCGCGTCCAGGTAACCGATTTCAGCCTCTCCGCCGTGGACGAAGCCGATCGCGTGCATTTCGCGGTGACGTCGCTCTCCACCGGCCAGCCGGTCGATGGCGCCAAGGTGGTTGTCGAAGGTGCACGCAATGGGAATTGGGTCGAAGAATTCAGCGACGTTACCGATGCCGAGGGCGCGATCGATTGGCGTGCTCCCGGTGCACAAAACGATTCCGTCGAGGTTCGCCGCATCGTCGTCAGCAAGGACGACGATATGCTGGTCCTAGATCCGACACGCGGGCCGGATGTCTATGCCGACAACAATTGGAGCGCCAGCCAGGACACTTGGCTGCAATGGACCCAGGAAGATCTCGAAAACCGTGCGGAGCCCGATCGCGAGCTGGTCCACCTCTTCACCGAACGGCCGATCTACCGGCCCGAAGAGCCGGTCCATATCAAGGGCTATATCCGCCACTATTCCGCGGGTGAGCTTTCGCGCCAGGACTACAAGGCGGTCGTGGTCATCACCGGTCCGGACAACAGCGAGTGGCGGCACGACGTCAAGATCACCGATACCGGCAGCTTCTATGATTTCTTCCAGGAGAAGACGACCGCCACCGGTGTTTACAACGTCCATCTGGAGGTCGATACGGGGAACGGCCCGCAACAGCTCGGTGCGGTCACCTTCAAGAAAGAGGCCTACCGGCTCCCGACCTTCGAAGTGCATCTGAATGGGCCGGACAAGACCGGCTCCGACAAGCCGTTCCAGGTGAAGCTGGCCTCCACGTATTATGCGGGCGGCGTGGTCGCGAACCGTCCGGTCCATTGGCGCGTCACCCAGTTTCCCTATGACTGGACATTGACCAAGCGCGACGGCTTCTACTATTCGACCGATGCGCGTTTCTCCGGCATGGGCGACTTCGCCTCGACGCCGGTGCTGGAACGCGACGGCACCACCGATGCGCTGGGCGCGGCGACATTGGATCTCAACCCGGCCGTCGAACCCACAGCCCAGCCCCGGAGCTATGTCATCGAGGCCACCGTCACCGGCGACGACGACCAGACGGTGACCAGCACCCAGCAGGTGGCGGCGCTGCCGCCCTTCGCCATCGGCGTGAAGGTGCCCCGTTATTTGAAGACCGCGGATGCGGTGCAGGCGGAAGTTCTCCTGGAGGGGCTGGATGGCAAGCTGGTCGCCGGCAAGACCGTCTCCGTGACGCTGCTGAAGCGCCGCTGGATATCCCAGCTTCAGGCCAGCGATTTCACGCAGGGCTCGGCCAAATATGTCACCGAGACCGTGGATGAGAAGGTTTCCCAACAGCCGCTCACCAGCGCCGACGATCCGCAAAAGCTCGATTTGAAGCTCAGCGGTGCAGGCGTCTATATCCTCAAGGTCGAGGCCCGCGATTCCCTCGGGCGCAACCAGAGCGTCGCCGTCGATTTCTTCGCCGATGGCGGAACGCCGGTCACCTGGTCGCGTCCGCCGGCGGCGGTCTTCAAGGTCACCACCGAGAAGCCGGAATACAAAGGCGGCGATACCGCGGTCCTGATCCTGGAAAGCCCGTTCCAGAACGTCGAGGCGCTCGCCATCGTCGAGGAGCCGGATGCCCGCATGCGCTACGAATGGGTGCATGTCCGCAACGGCGTCGGCCGCTTCGAACTGCCGATCAAGGCGAGTTACATGCCACGCATTCCGGTGCATTTCCTGCTGATGCGCGGACGTTTGCCCGGCGTGCCGCCGACGCCGGACCAGCTCGATCTGGGCCGGCCGCAGACCCTGGCCGCCACCAACTGGATCGTGGTGAAGCCGGTCAAGAACATCGTCAACGTGAAGCTCGATTATCCGGACAAGGCGCTTCCCGGTCAGGAAATCACCATGAAGATCGCGCTCTCGGATGACGAGGGCGCGCCGGTCTCCGGCGAGGTGACGCTCTGGCTGGTCGATCAGGCGGTGCTCGCCTTGGCCGACGAGCAGCGGCTGGATCCATTGCCGGATTTCATTGTCGATCGAGCCAGCCGCATGAATCTGCGCGACACCCGCAATCTCGCTCTGGGCGCCCTGCCGCTGGAGGAGGATCCCGGCGGCGATGAAGGCTTGGCCGAGAAGAAGTCGCTGTTCGACAATGTCACCGTGCGCAAGAACTTCACGCCGGTTCCCTATTTCAATCCGGCGATCATGGTGGGGCCTGACGGCAAGGCCGAGATCAAGATCAAGCTCGCGGATTCTCTCTCCATCTTCAAGGTGCGTGCGAAGGTGGTGAGCGGCGACGATCGCTTCGGCTTCGCTGTCGGCAGCCTGAAGGTGCGCCTGCCGGTGATGGTGCAGCCGAACTTTCCGCGTTTCGTGCGGCCGGGCGACCAGTTCACCCTCGCCGGTCTCGGCCGGATCATCGAGGGCGATGGCGGCGCCGGCCAAGCGGAATTGCGCGCCGCTGGGCTGACGCTCTCAGGCAACGCGACCCTCGATTTCGATTGGACGACGGACAAGCCGGTCCATCTCGATTTCCCGGTCTCGGTGCCGACGCCGCGTTACAAGGCCGACGGCACTCTCGAACGGCAATCGGTCAATGTCATGCTGGGCGTCGAGCGCAGCGGCGACCAAGCCCGCGATGCCGTCTCGATCGATCTGCCGATCCAGCC
>DASYDA010000192.1:0-8643 GCA_036499865.1 Dongiaceae bacterium
CTTCATCAGGGTCGATTTGCCGGCGCCGTTCTCGCCGACCAGGCCGTGGATCTGGCCCTCCAGCAATTCGAAATCGACTTCGCGCAAAGCCGCCACGCCGCCGAAGGATTTGGAGATTCCTTCCATGCGCAGGCGCGCAACACTTTCCGAAGCTGATTCGGTCTCAATCGTCATGCCCGTCACCTATCAGGCGCTTGAACCCGCAGCGCATGAATCCGGCCGGGAACGCGATTCCCGCGCTCCCGGCCGTGTGGATCCCAAGATCAGATCAGGAAGTGATCTTCCATCCAGAGCATGCCGTCGGCATTGGCCTTGGTGACCACCGGACCGTCGGTGACCACGTTCTTCGGAATGCCGGCACCGGTCTTTTCGCCCGAGACCGCCGCCACGCCGGCGATGATCGCGCCGCCATGGATGCGGCAGGACGGGTTGCGCACGGTGGCGTGCATCTTGCCGTCCTTCACCGCCGCAATGGCGGGTGGCATGGCATCGCAACCGCCGATCTTGATGGCGGTGCGGTTATGCGCCTTCATCACGTTGTAAGCCGCCAGCGCCATATCGTCGTTGTGGAAATAGGCCGCGTCGATGTCCGGGAACTTGGTGAGATAGGTTTCCCAGAGACGGGCGACCTTGGTGACATCCCAATCCGCCGGATCGGTGGCCAGGACCTCGATATCCGAATGCTGCTTCACCACCGATTGGAAACCCCGCGCCCGACCCTGCGCGCCGGTATGGCCGAGAGCGCCCTGGGTCATGATGACCTTGCCCTTGCCGCCGATCGCCTCGACCAGCGCCTGAGTCACCGAGGAACCCATGAACTCATTGTCCGGCGCCAGGAAGGCATGGATGTCGATCTGATCCAGCGGCGCGATCAGCGTGTCCATGTCGATGACGGGGGTGCCGGCATCGATCATCTTCTTGACCGGCTGAGTCAGCGTACCGATGCCGAAAGCCTGGATGGCGACGAAATCCCATTTCTGGGACGCCATGTTGTCGATGGCCGCGCGCTGCTTCACCGCATCGAGCTGACCGTCGAACCAGGTCACTTCGACATTGTAGAGCTTGCCCCAATATTCGGCCGCCTGTTTGCCCTGCGCGCACCAAGTCGCCTGCAGGCCGGCATTCGAGAACGCGGCCTTGAGCGGCTTCTCGGAACGACCGACCGCCATGCCTTGCGCCGCCGCTTCGTGCGAACCCAGCCCGCTCAGCAGAGCCGCGGCTCCTCCCACCGACGCCCCCGCCAGGAAGCCGCGCCGGCTCGTATTCTTTATATCCGTCATTTATTTCCTCCCAGTACCTTGCTTATTGCATGCAAGAGACTGAAGTATGGCAGGCGTTTCGGAGGCGAGCAAGAAAACTTGCATTTGGTCATACAAATTGTGTACCGCGCTTGGGCCTTGGCGCCCATGCTGCGCTGCAAGCAAAGCGGGTGACGATCGGCCGGTTGCGTTACCGCTTCACAAAAGCGCGACGTGTCCAGATGACACCCGTCCGGCGGCCGGTGACGTCGACCGCCATCGGAGTTCCGCCGCACCCATGGCATGCAATGCCATCATGACCGTTCCCGGATTCGTCGCTATCGATCAAAATCGGAGTTCACTAGGATGGAAAGGTGAAGTGCGATGAGAGAGATGCGATGACCAAGGCTTCGGATTTGTTGGTAGCGGCGCTGGAAAACGAGGGCGTCGAACGGATCTTCGGCGTGCCCGGCGAGGAAAACCTGGACGTGGTGGAATCGCTGCGGCGATCCTCCATCCAGCTGGTGCTGACCCGGCATGAGCAGGCGGCTGCCTTCATGGCGGCGACCTATGGGCGGCTGACCGGCAAGCCCGGCGTCTGCATCGCGACCCTGGGGCCCGGTGCGCTCAACTTCACCACCGGCGCCGCCTATGCGCATCTCGGCGGCATGCCGATGCTGATGATCACGGGACAGAAGGGCATCCTTTCCTCGCGCCAAGCACGCTTCCAGATCGTCGATGTGGTGGCGGCCATGCGGCCACTGACCAAGCTCAGCCGCCAGATCGCCTCGCCGCAGACGATCCCGACGCTGGTGCGCGAAGCTTTCCGCATTGCGCAGGAAGAGCGCCCGGGACCGGTGCATCTCGAATTGCCGGAAGACATCGCCGGCGAGGAATGCGCGCCGGTGCCGATGGTGCCGCCGCATCCGGTGGAACTGCCTGTGGCCGGCCCCGCCGCCCTGGATCGCGCCGCCGCCATGGTGCTGGCGGCCGAGCGCCCGCTGGTGATGCTGGGTGCCGCGGCTTCGCGGCCCCGCTCCAGCTCCGACCTCGCGCAATTCGTGCTGCGCACGCATATCCCCTATTTCACCACGCAGATGGGCAAGGGCACCGTTCCGGCCGGCTCTGAACTCTATATGGGTACGGCGGCGCTTTCCGAACGTGACTATGTGCATGAGGCGATCGAGCGCGCCGACCTCATCATCACCATCGGTCATGAGACGATCGAAAAACCGCCCTTCATCATGGGGCCGAAGGGTCCGCAGGTGATCCATGTCGGCTACCAGCCGGCCAGCGTCGAACAGGTCTATTTCCCGCAAGCCGAAGTGATCGGCGATATCGGCCTTAGCCTCTGCCTGCTGGCGGATCGCCTGGAGGGCAAGCTCAAGAATGCGAATGCGCTGCTGCCGCTGCGGAAAGGCATCCTGGATCGCATTGCCGATCGCGCGACGGAAGACCGCTTTACGCCGCAGCGCATCGTGCACGATATCCGGCAGGTCATCCCGCGCGACGGCATCGTGGCGCTGGACAACGGCATGTACAAGATCTGGTTCGCGCGCAATTACCGCACCACCGTTGCCAACACCCTGCTGCTGGACAATGCGCTGGCCACCATGGGTGCCGGCCTGCCTTCCGCGATGATGGCCGCTCTGCTCTATCCCCAGCGCCGCGTCATGGCGGTCTGCGGCGATGGCGGCTTCATGATGAACAGCCAGGAAATGGAAACCGCCGTCCGGCTGAAGCTGAACCTGGTCGTGGTGGTGCTGGAGGATGGCGCCTATGGCATGATCCGCTGGAAACAGCAGGTTGACCATTTTCCGGATTTCGGCATGACCTTCGGCAATCCGGATTTCGTGAAATACGCGGAATCCTACGGCGCCAAGGGATCACGCGTGGCGGCGATCGGCGATCTCAAGCCGACGCTGGAGGCCGCCTTCTCGGCGGGCGGC
Source organism: Dongiaceae bacterium (assembly GCA_036499865.1). Classification (GTDB taxonomy): domain Bacteria; phylum Pseudomonadota; class Alphaproteobacteria; order Dongiales; family Dongiaceae; genus Dongia. Next base: position 3,188 of record DASYDA010000192.1, read on the forward strand.
GTGCACCTTGTGAACGTGCCGGTGGATTATTCGGAAAACACGCGGGTGCTGGTCGCGGAATTGGCGGAACGGCGTCCGGTATTGCCGGGCTAGGCAATGCCGGCCGCCGTGCCCTCATTGCGTACGCACCTTGGCGTGCTGCTTCTCGTCGATGCCGGGCGTCTTGCCCTGCATATAGGCCTTGGCCATCTTGTAAGCGTTCTTGATGCCCTGCGCGCCGGCATTGTCCCAGTACTCGCCCTCGCGCGCATCGACGCGGATGAGGCAGAGCGTGGGGTCGCTCTTGCCGCCGGGGAACCAGACCTTCCAGGCTTCCGACCAGAGCTTGTCGACCAAAGCGCGATCCCGGACGATCTCCGCATTGCCCGAGATTGAGGCGAATTGCGAACCGCTCTGGAAGGTCACGATGACCTCCGGGTTCGCCTCGATCTCCGCGATCTTCGGCGATTGCAGGCTGGTCGCGAAAAACACGTCGCCGTCGCGGCGTATTTCGGCGACCGCCATGGGTCGCGCATGGCTGCGGCCGTTGGACAAGGTCACGAGCAAAGCGTTGTTGAAATCCTTGATGATGTCGTAGAGGCGGTCTTGCGTGTCGATGGCCATGAGGGACTCCATCTGATCTAAGGGGAATGGCTGATCCTTACCAACCTCACCCCTCCGGAGGAGTTCCGCCGCGGATGGTCAGCGGCGGATAGTCAGCGGCGGATAGTCAGCGGCGGCCCGCGGCCAGTTTCACGGCATCCGGCGATTGCCGCAGCCGCGCCATCGCGCAAATGCCCACGACCGGGCCGAGCGCCAGGAAGGCAAAACCGTATTTCCAGCCGATGAGATCGACCAGCACCGGCGTCAGGTGAATCGTGACCAAGGTGAGCAGGAACCCGGCGCAGGTCTGGATGGTAAGCATGGTGCCGATCAGCTCCGGCGCGGAGAGTTCCGTAACGCTCGCGGAAAATTGGGCGGAATCGGCGACGATGCTGGCCCCCCAGATGAGGCAGACCAGCATCAGCAGCCAGGGATTGCCCCCGAACAGCAACCCCACGGTCAGCGAGCAGAGGCCGCTGACGGTCAAGGCCCCGATGGTCAGGGTCGTGCGCCCCCAGCGATCCGCCAGCCAGCCGCCGGCCACGCAGCCGACGGCACCGGCCGCGATGACGAGAAAGGCAGAGACGCGCGCCCAGAGTTCGACGGAAGTTACGGCCGCGGGACCGGGATTGAGCGTGAAACTCGCCTGCAGGAAAGTCACGATCCAGGCCCACATCGCGTAGAGCTCCCACATATGGCCGAGATAACCGACATTGGCGAGGCGCAATGAGGATTGCCGCCAGGCGTCCAGCACATGGTCCATATGGAAGACGCGCGTCGCGGCCGTGGCGGGTCCGATCGCCATCAGGAGAATGAGGCCCGCGGCACAGAGGGCCGCGATCGAGGTCGCCGCCAGCGCCATGCGCCAATCGACGCCGCCCACCGCGTTGAAGAGATGCGGCAAGGCCGAGCCGAAAGTGAGCGCGCCCACCAGCAGGCCGACCAGCCGTCCGAGATCGCTCCGCCCATCACGCGTCACGGACCAGGTCGCCGCCAGCTTCATGCCGACGGGATAGATGCCGGCCATGGCGACGCCCGTCACGAAGCGAAGCAGCGGGATCGCCAGCGAGCCGGTGATGAGATCCGCCGGCAAGGCCAGAATGAGCGCATTCGCAACCGCGGCGAGCAAAGCCGATGCGGCGAAAAGCCGTCGCGGCTCCAGCCGGTCGGCGAGGCCCAGGAAAGCGCTGGCCAAGGTCCCGGCCACGAAACCGGCCTGCACGGCGCTGGTCATCAAGGCCGCGGTGAAATTGTCCAAAGCGAATTCGCGGCGCAGGGCCGGAATCGTCGCGGTCGCCGAGAACCAGAGCGACAAAGCGAGGATCTGTGCCAGCACGAGGACGGTAAGCGCCGGGCCCTTGGTTTTCAGCATAACGGTTCGGGTACCCCCGGGATGCGCCAATAAGCCGCGACATAGTCACTATCGCGTAATAGCCCGGCAATCAATCCACCCGCGGTTTCGAAACCTCCGCCACCCGCTACGCCAAGGCGGAATAGCCGTGGTGCAGGGATCGCAGTTGACGGAAGCGGGCTTGAACGGCTTTAAAAGCGCGGCTTGGCTGGAGCCTGGCGATCCGGTTCCGCGCATTCAATCCGTCAATTCACCAAGGCATAGCGACGATGCTCAAGCAGTCCGCCGAAAAACCGCATGATGTCGCGCAGGAGCCTTCCCCGGCACTCATCACCACGGCCGCCATCGCGACCGGGGCGCTGGTCGCCAATCTCTATTACGCGCAGCCTCTGGTCGCCTCCATCGGGCCGCAGATCGGCACCAGCGCGGATCTCGCCGGTTCGATCACCATGATCACACAGATGGGTTACGGCGCCGGGCTGTTCCTGCTGGTATCGCTGGCCGATCTGGTGGAAAACCGCAAGCTCGTGCTCGCGACCGTGGCGCTGACCTGCGTCGGCCTCATCGGCGTGGCGCTTTCGACCAGCGCATTGCCTTTCTTCGCCGCCTCGTTCGTTATCGGCATCAGCTCGACCGGCGCGCAGGTGCTGTTGCCTTTCGTCGCACATCTGGTACCGGAGGAACGCCGCGGCCGCGTCATCGGCTATGTCATGTCCGGACTCCTGGCCGGCATCATGCTCGCCCGCCCCGCTTCGCTGTTCATCGCGGCTAGCTTCGGCTGGCGGGCGGTCTTCTGGTGCTCCGCGGTGCTGATGATGGGGATCGGCCTCGCATTGGCGAAAATGATGCCGGTCCACAAGCCGCATGGCGGCATGCATTACGGACGCATTCTCGCCTCCATGGCCGGCCTGCTGCGCGATATGCCGGCGATCCGCTGGCGCGCCGCCTATCAGGCGCTGATGTTCGCCGCCTTCAACATGTTCTGGACGGCGGTGCCGATCATGCTCGGCCAGCGCTTCGGCCTCGGCGAGCATGCGATCGGCCTCTTCGCGCTGGCGGGCGCCGGCGGCGCGCTCGCCGCACCCCTCGCCGGTCGCCTCGCCGACCAGAAACTCGGCGGCGTTCTGACCGTCGGCGCCATGCTTTCGCTGGGGCTCGGCTTCTACCTCACCAATTGGGCGATGGTTTTCGGAAGCTTGGCCGGCATGGTGGTGCTGGCCGTGATCATCGACGCCGCGGTTCAAATCAACCAGATCGTCGGGCAGCGCATCATTTTCGCGGTTCCGTCCAATATCCGCGGGCGGGTGAACGCCATCTACATGACCCTGATGTTCGCCGGTGGCGCGCTGGGCTCGCTGCTGGGTACGCTCACCTATGATCACGGCGGCTGGGAGATGACGGCCATCGTCGGCGGCTTGCTCGGTGCGGCCGGGCTCGGCCTCTTCGCGATTGAGATGATCCGCAAGTCACGGCACGGCTAGCTTGCAATCAGGCCGCGGCGGAATTTGCATCCGGATTGGCCGGTGCCTGCCCCGCCGACAAAGCGCGCTGCAGAAGATCGGTGCGCAGGCCGCCGGCGTCATCCGCCGTCGTCCAGGCCTGCACGGAGACCTGGATGCTGGTCTCGGTGATGTTGGCGACGGTGACGCTCGGCGCCGGATCCTTCAGCACGCGTTTGTCGCGCTCGATGAATTTGCGCATGTTGCTGGAGAAGACCTCGACATTCTTCCCGGCCAGAATCGGGAATGTCAGCGCGACGCGCCGGGTCGCATAGGCCGAGGTGTTGGTCATGGCCTGACCCCAGACCTGGCCGTTCGGGATCAGCACCTGCACATTGTCGCCGCTGGCAAGCTCGGTCATGAAGAGGTTGAGGTTCTGCACGGTGCCGCTCTTGCCACCGACCTCGATGCTGTCGCCGAGCTTGAAGGGACGGAAGATCAGCAGCATGACGCCCGCCGCGACATTCGAAAGCGTTCCCTGCAAGGCGAGGCCGATCGCCAGGGACGTGGCACCGAGCACGGCGACCAGGCTGGTGGCCTGGATGCCGATCACCTGCAGGATGAGGATCAACGTCACGGTGAGAACCGCATAGCGGATCAGGCTCGACAGAAAGACGGCGATGGTACGGTCCATGTGCGACGACGCCAGCAACGCGCGATGGGCCAGGCGCTCCGCCACCCTGGCAAGCCACCAACCCACCAAGGCGATGAAAATCGCGCCGAGGACATTGATGCCGTAGACCACGAACAGGTCGCCGATATGGCTAAAATCGATTTTCGGTATGGTCATGGGCTTCGATTCCCCGAGTTCCAGGCAATAAACATTCTGAAGAAACGGTCTCAGGGGTCCGAAGTTCCGGCGATTTGGCGGCGCGATATCGACCTTCCGTGCCGACAGATATCCAACAAAAACGCCGCATAAGACACCGCTTCCAGCGCGGCGCGCCCCGGGGTTAAAATGCCCCCCGACATTCGTTTCCGAATCTCCCCTCCCCATATCCCATCAGGAGACACAGATGATCCGCTTCTATTTCAGCCTTGCGCCGAATCCGCAGAAGATCTCGCTGTTTTTCGAGGAAACTGGACTGCCCTATGAGGCGATCCCGGTCGATACGGTGAAGGGCGAGCAGCATTCGCCGACCTTCCGCGCCATCAACCCCAATGGAAAAGTGCCGGTCGTCGTCGATACCGAGGGTCCGGGCGGCAAGGAGATGCGCGTTTTCGATTCCGGCGCGATCCTGCTTTATCTCGGTGAGAAGACCGGCCGCTTCATCGGCACGCCGGCTGATCGCGGCGAGCTGCTGTCATGGCTGTTCTTCGTCGCCACCGGCATCGGGCCTTATTCCGGCCAAGCGGTGCACTTCCAGCGCGCGGCGCCGGACAAGATCCCCTATGCGATCAACCGGTATCGCCGCGAAGCGGAACGGCATTACGAGGTGCTGGATAAGCATCTCGAAGGACGGGATTACATCGTCGGCAAGGAATACACGATCGTCGATATGTCCGCCTGGGGCTGGGTCAGCCGCGCAGCGATCGTACTGCCCGGCGACAGCGACGCGCTCGATGCCTTCCCCAATCTGAAGCGCTGGTATCAGAAGGTCGATGCACGACCGGCGGTCGCCCGCGCCCGCGCGGTCGGCAAGGACCATATCTTCAAGACGGAGATGGATGAAGCGGCAAAGCGCGCCATGTTCCCATCCAACTATGCGAAGTTGGCCTGATCAGGCCCGATAACGCGCGGCGGCATGCTCCTGGCGGAAGTTCGGGAGCATCGCTTGCCGCGCGGCCTCGAAAGCGCCCCACTGGCCGGCATCCGGCAGTGGCGGAATGGTGACGGCCTCGCGGCGATCGAAGCCGACCAGAGCCGCATCCACCAGTTCGCCCACACCCATCATGCCGGGAATGGCATCGACGTCGCGGCCCGAGCGCTCCCAGATCTCGGTGCGCGTCGCCGCCGGCAACACCGCCTGTACATAAATCCCCTTCGGCCCCAACTCCACCTGAAGCGATTGCGAGAAGGCCAG
>DASYDA010000193.1:0-1670 GCA_036499865.1 Dongiaceae bacterium
GCTCGGCGTGCTCTGCGGCACCATCCTCCTGATCGTTCCGGGCTTCATCCTGGCGGTGCTGTGGTGGGTCGCCATTCCGGTTGCCGTGGTGGAGCAGGTCGCTTTCGGCGAGGCCTTCAGGCGCAGCCGCTTCCTCACCTCCGGAAAACGCTGGCAGGTTTTCGGCCTGCTGCTGGTGATCATCGCGATCCAGCTTCTGATCAGCCTGGTGATCGGCTTCGTCATCAGTTTCATCGCCGGGCTCGTCGCGGGGCCGGGAGGCGCGGATATCCACAGCCTGCGCTGGATCGGATCGATCGTCCAGGTCCTGGTCGGTACCTTCACCGCCGTGACGACGGCGGTCGGCTACTACCACCTCCGCGCGGAAAAGGAAGGCGTCGCCATCGGCGACATCGCGAAGGTGTTCGACTGAAATCGAGCCATGAGCTGGAAACCGTCGCATGGCAGGCAGTTCACGATCGGACGCGCCTTTACGATCATCTTTCCGGCCATAGGCCGGAATATCCTCGCCATCCTGGTGATGGTGGTGCTCCTGGAGCCATTGCTGACGTTGCTGCGATATTGGATCGTGGAGGGGCTCGGCTGGCCCGATCTGGAAGGCGCCGCCGGCATCGTCAGCCATATCCTGTTATCCGGGTTGGATGCGCTCGATACCGCCATATTCGGCGGCACGCTCGCCATATTGGTCGTGTCGCAGTTGCTGGGACGGCGCACCGGTATTCGCGAGGCCGCTCGGGGTGGCTTGCGCGCAAGCCTCTATGGCACGCTCGCCTTATGGCCTTTCGCACTGATCTGGGACCTGCCGGTTCCTTGGGACAGCGGTGTCGGCATTGCGTGCTGCGCCGCCGGCATAGCGAGTGTCACGGCGTCGCTTCTCATCGTCCCTTCCAGGGCTTGGGAAGGCCAAGACGGCGGCATCTGGCGCGGATTGCGACTGCTCAACGGCAACTTTCTCCGTATATCCTTCCTGGTGACCATGGTGCTCGCCGCACAGACCATCACCGCGGATATGCTTCCGATCGTGGCGTCATCGCTCCAACGTTTCCTGGAAACCCGCGCCGAGAATTCCACCATCTTCCTGAGCTATGAGATCGTCGGTCTGTTCGGCCGGATCTGGGATGTCTTGGCTGCGGCCGCCTATTTTCTGATCCGCACCGATCGCGAAGGCGTGCCGGTCGAGACCGTGGCCGAAGTGTTCGACTGAGAAGCCGGCCGCTCGGGCCTTGTCGTTTCAGGTCTTGTCGTGCTTGTCCTTGCGGCGATGGCCGAACAGCATGCGGCGTTCGAGATGGGCGCGCTGGGCGGCGTAGAACGCTTCCAGGAAGGCCATGGCGTCGCCCATGGCCGTCTCGATCGTGATGCCGGCGCTGCTCTGCGACGAATCCGGCCAGCTGATCTTGGTCGCGATCCGCTTGACGATTTCGCGCAAGCCTTCCGCATCGGTACCGTCGGATGCCTTCTTGCGGCGCAGGATCGATTCCAGTGTCTGCAATTCGAAGGCGCCGTAGAAGCCGAGTTGCACCGGGGTAAACGTGTAGATCGAAGAAACAACTGCGCCCATGCCGGCCTGCGTCGCAACGGAGGTCGCGCCGCCGCGCCGCGAGAACCGGGCGCGGCGCGCTCCGGCGACCGCGGCCTGGCTGACGAGATCGGGCAACAGCGTGGTTTTC
>DASYDA010000194.1:0-5590 GCA_036499865.1 Dongiaceae bacterium
TGAAGGCGTTCCTGGATTCCGAAAATACCCGGCTTGCCGCCCTGCTGAAGGACCTGGGTCTGGCGAAGTAGCGGCCCTCGATCACGAAACTGGAGGAACCTATGTCACGCGTTGTCCACATCGCCCTCAAGGTCACCGACCTCGATCAGGCGACCAAGTTCTATACCGAGGTCTTCGGTTTCAAGGAGATGAAGACCGGTCGCAGCCGAGGCCACATCTCACGGCATCTGACCGACGGGAATGTGGACATCGCCCTGATGGTCTATGACGACCCGAACTCCGAGGAAGCAATGATGGCGGGTGACGGTCCCCGCATCCACCACTGGGGCATCTCGGTCGATGACCAGGATGTCGTGGCGGAAAAAATCCGCCAGTACGGCGGCGAGGTCTTTCCGCAACTCGGCAAGGGTGCACTGAAGTTTCGTGCGCCTGACGGAACCCTCGCCGAAGTGGTGAAGGAAGGCCGTTACAAGACCGATTAGCTGCAAGGCGGCGGGTGACCCGATGGGGGTCGGGCCACCCGCCGCCTCAATTGATCTTGCACTGAAACTCGCGGGCGCGACGAACCATTACAAGAGCAGAAGGGCGCTCAAAGGTCCCCAGCGTCGGCACCTACTGTCTGGTGAGGAAAATGAGGGCACTTCGGGCCGAATTCGGACTTGCCGTTTGCATCATCGTCTTTGCGGCGGCCTACCTGTTTGCCGATAGCCAGTTACCCCCGGCGCATATCGGCGATCCTTTAGGCCCGAAAGCGTTTCCGGCCCTGGTGGCCGGCGGGCTGATCATTTCCGGGCTCCTGCTGTTTTACGAGATATGGAAGAAGCGCCGAGCGGAAGCCGCCAGCAGCGAAGCGCCCGAAAGGGTCACGTTGCGCCAAGCGGTCATTCTGGTCGCCATGGTGGCCTGGGTCGCGCTTTACTATTACTTTTTCGAAAGCGCAGGCTACCTGATCGCGACGCCGATCTTCCTGTTCGGCTTGCTCTCGCATTTCCACCGCGGTCACATCCTGGCGAACATCGCCATCGCCATCTGCTTCGCGGCCGTCGTCTACGCCTTGTTCTCGCTGCTGCTCAACGTTCCGTTGCCGACCGGCCCGATAGAATTGCCGTTTTGAGAGGGCGAAGATATGGATAGTTTGCATGGCATTCTGCATGGCCTCGCGGTGGCGGCGCAGCCCTCGCACCTGCTTTACACGCTGATCGGCACCTTCATCGGCACCATGATCAGCCATCTGCCCGGGATCGGGCCGTCGGCCGGCATCGCGCTGCTGATTCCGGTGACCTTCGGCATGGATCCCGCGACCGCGTTGATGATGCTGGCCGGCATCTATTACGGCTGCATGTATGGCGGCGCAGTGACGGCCATCCTGCTCAACACGCCGGGCGATGCCGCGGCGGTGATGACTGTGCTCGACGGTTATCCATTGGCGCGAAAGGGGCGAGCCGCATCGACCTTGGCGATCGCCGCGATCAGTTCCTTCATCGCCGGCACCCTGGGCGTCACGGCCCTGGCTTTCGTCGCGGCGCCGCTGGCCTCTGTCGCGCTCCGTTTCGGGCCGACGGAGAAATTTGGGCTGATCTTCTTCGCGCTCTCGACCGTCAGCGCGCTCACCGGCGATTCGCTGGCCAAGGGCCTGATGGCCACTTTCCTCGGCTTGATGCTGGCCACGGTCGGCATCGATCTGCAGAGCGGTGTCGCGCGCTTCACCCTCGGCGTCGTGGAACTGCAGGACCGGGTCAACTTCCTGGTCGTGGTGGTGGGCCTGTTCGCCATCGCCGAGGTAAGCCGCATGGTCGAAGGCACCATGGCCGGTACGCTGCATATCGTTCGCGTCAAGGGCAAGCTCTGGTTCACCATGGAGGAATGGCGCCGGGCCTGGCCCGCGATTTTCCGCGGTGCCGGCGTCGGGTTCTTCTGCGGCGCGGCGCCAGGCCTCGGCGGCACGATCTCGGCCATGCTCTCTTACGTCCTGGAAAAGAAAGTCTCCAAGCATCCCGAGGAATTCGGGCATGGCGCGATCGAGGGCGTCGCCGCACCGGAAGCCGCCACCAACGCGGATACCTGCGGCGCTTTCGTCCACCTGCTCGCTCTGGGCGTACCGGGCTCCGGCGCCACCGCGGTGATCATGGGCGCCTTCATCATGTATGGCATCCAGCCCGGGCCGATGCTGTTCACCAGCCAACCGGACCTCGTTTGGGGCCTGATCGCCAGCATGTATCTGGGCAACGCGATGCTGCTGGTGCTCAACCTGCCGCTGGTCGGAGTCCTGGCGCGCATTCTTTACATTCCACCCGGAGTTCTACTTTGCCTCGTTCTCGGCATCGCCTCGGCCGGGGTCTATTCCTTCAACTATGACGGTTTCGATCTCTTCCTGGCGCTCGGTTTCGGCGTACTGGGCTACGTATTCCGCAAGCTCGATATCCCGAAGGCCCCCTTGCTGTTCGGCCTCATTCTGGGGCACACATTGGAACAGTCGTTCCGGCAGGCCATGACGATCTCCAGCGGCGATCCCACGGTCTTTCTCAAGAGTCCGATCGCCGCCGGATTGCTGGTTTGTGCCGCCATTTCCATCGGAATGTCGGCCTACGCCAAGCGCAAGCCGAAGATCTTGATGGAGCGAGCACAAGATCAGGCCGCCGGAGCATAGTGCCGTTTTCGCCCGGCGAGGCCTCGCCGGGCGAAAATATATTTCCGGAGCGGCGTACGTATGAATGATGAGGGAACGACCGAAAAGCAGGCCGGAGAAGAGGATCCCGGCAGCATTGTTTCGGCGGATCCCGGCAGTCAAGTTTCATTATCGCAGATCCTCTGGTTGTTCACGCAGGTCGGATTAACAAGCTTTGGTGGCGGGCTTTCCGCCTGGATCTATCGCGAGGTGGTGGGCAACCGCCGTTGGCTGACCGAGGACGAATTTCTCGCCGGGCTGACCCTCAGCCAGATCCTCCCGGGCCCGAACGTCATCAATCTCTCGATCTATATCGGACAGCGGCTGCAGGGGACCATCGGCAGCCTGATCGCGGTCACCGCGCTGCTGGTTCCGCCGATGTTCGTGACGGTGGCGCTGGGCGTGGTCTTTCACCACTTCAACCAGCTCGCCTGGCTGCACAACATGCTGGAGGGCATCGCCGCGGCGGCCATCGGCATGACCTTCTCTATGGGGTACCGCACGGCCCGGTATTCCGCCAGCATCAGCCGCTGGTCGCCGCTCGTCACCCTGGCGATCTTCTCGATGATCGGCCTCGTCGGCTGGCCGATGATCCCCGTCGTCCTCTGCATGGCGCCCCTGGCGGTCCTTTTTGCCTGGAAGGTCCGCTGACATGGACGGCAATATCCTCTCCCAGCTTGCCGGCGTTTTCGCCCCTTTGTCGCTGTTGTCGCTGGGCGGCGGGCAGAGCGTCCTCTCCGCCATCAACCGCCAGGTGGTGGAAGTCCACGGCTGGATGACGCAGCAGGATTTCGTCGACCTGTTCGCGATTTCCCGCGCTGCCCCGGGTCCGGGATCGCTGCTCTCGACCCTGATCGGCTGGCGGGTCGCCGGCACATGGGGCGTCGTCGCCGCGTCAATGGCCTATTTCATCCCATCCTCGACGATCGCCTATTTCGCCGCCCGGACATGGAATCGCTACAAGGGCAACGCCTGGCAGGCGGCCCTGGAGCGCGGGCTGGCGCCGGTCGCGACGGGACTCATTCTCTCTGGCGCTTTCAGCGTGCTGCAGGCATCTTCCGGCGCGATTTCGCTCCTGGCGATCACGGCCGTGGCCACGGTGATCTTCATCCTGCGGCCGAAGCTCAACCCCGTCCCGGTATTGTTCGCGGCGGGCATCGTCCAGGTGGTCGTGCAAATCGTTTTTTAAGCTTCATCGCGTGTGATTGGATCTATGCCCGGACAATATTGCGGATTGGATTTCGGAACCTCCAACTCGACGCTGGCGCTTTATCAACACGGCCAGCCGATGCTGTGCCCCCTGGAAGGCGAGGCGGTCACCCTGCCGAGCGCGGTCTTCTACGATTTCGAGGACCACAGCGTCCGGTTCGGCCGCGATGGCATCCATTGCTATGTCGAGGGCGTGGAAGGCCGGTTGTTGCGCGCGCTGAAGAGCGTGCTGGGCAGCCAGTTGATCAACGAGACCACGCTGATCCAGCGCCGGCGCGTCGAGATGCGGGCGATCATCGGCATGTTCGTCCGGCATGTGCGGGAACTCGCCGAGAAGCACCTCGCGAAATCCGGCGCCAACGGCAAACTTGACAGCGTGGTAATGGGTCGCCCGGTGCGCTTCGTGGATGACGACGACGAGGCGGATCGCCGCGCGGAGAACGAATTGGTGACCGCGGCTCGAGCCGCCGGATTCCAGCATATCGAGACGCAGCTCGAGCCGATCGCCGCTGCGCTGGCCTATGAATTGTCGCTCTCGGAAGAAGAGCTTTCGCTCATCGTCGATCTCGGCGGCGGTACCTCGGATTTCGTGATTGCGCGGTTGTCGCCGGAACGGGCGCGGAAGGTGGATCGGGCATCGGATATTCTCGGCCGCAGCGGCGTGCATGTGGGCGGTACGGATTTCGATCGCCGGCTCAGCATCGAGCAGGCGATGCCGCATCTCGGCTACAATGTGAAGCTCGGGCCGAAGCAATTGCCGATGCCCTCGCATCTCTTCCATGACCTTGCGACCTGGCATAAGATCCCGTTCCTCTACACCTCGCAGAACCTGACTTATCTGCGCAGCATCACGCCGACCGCCGATCATCCCGAATTGCTGAAGCGGCTCATCCGCGTCATGACGGACCGGAAAGGCCATCAGATCGCCGGCGAGATGGAAGCGGTGAAGATCGCGCTCTCCGACGTGACCGAGGCCTTTCTGCGGCTGCCGCTTGAACCTTCCGTCGATATCAAGGTCGCGCGCGCCGATCTGGACCATGCCGTTCACGAGGATACGACGCGCATCCTCAATGCGATCGACCGGTGCTGTAAGGCAGCGGAGGTGAATCCGGAACAGCTTCACTCGGTGTTCCTGACCGGCGGCTCGACGGGCATTCCCTCGGTCAGAAACCGCATCCTGGCGCATGTGCCCAATGCGAAACCTGTGGAAGGCGACATGTTCGGGAGCGTCGGCCTCGGCCTTGCGATCGATGCGCACCGAAAGTTCCGATGAGGCGCTATAACCACCGGGCGCGTTTCCTGGCGGTCGCTCTTTCCGCCTTGGCCGGCTACACGGATGCCTTGGGATTCCTGAGCCTCGGTGGATTCTTCGTCTCCTTCATGAGCGGAAATTCTACGCGCCTCGCGGTCGGGCTCGCCGAGGGAAGCTCCGCCGCCGCCATCGCCGGTTCCTTGATCGTGCTGTTCGTGCTCGGCGTGGTGCTCGGCTCGCTGACCGGTGAATTTTTCGGACGCCGCCACCGGGCCATCCCCATTCTGGTGGCGCTCTTGCTGTTCGCCGCCGCCGCGTCTCACACGCTCGGCATCGACCGGGCAGCGCTGGCCGCCATGGTGCTGGCGATGGGCGCCGAGAACACACTCTTCGAGCGCGATGGCGAGGTCAGCATCGGGGTGACCTATATGACCGGCACCCTGGTGAAGCTCGGCCAGGCACTC
>DASYDA010000195.1:0-6804 GCA_036499865.1 Dongiaceae bacterium
CCGCGCCGCCACCAGCGTGGCGTCGTCGATCTTGCCGTCGGGGCCGGGCGGCGTGACGATGCAGACTTCCGGCACGCCGGCCACGATCGCCGGGATGGTGGTCATCATGACCACGCTGGGAAAAGCGCCTTTGCCGCGCGGCACATAGCAGGCAACCGAGGGGATGGGCATGAAGCGATCGCCGGCGAAGGCACCCGGGCGGATCTCGTGCAGCCACATTTCTTCGGGTTTCTGGTCCTGGTGGAACTTGCGGATGGAATCCGTCGCGAATTCCAGGGCCTTCAACACATTGGGATCGAGCGTCACCAGGGCCGAGTCGAAATCGCTGGGCGTGGCGGCGATGGCGTCGGCGCGCACCGGCGATTTGTCGAATTCCTGGGCGAAGCGGGCGAGGGCTGCGTCGCCGTCTTTCTTCACGGCTTCGATGATCGGCCGCACCTTGTCGAGGAAGGGTGCGACATCAGCCTCGGAGCGCTTCAACAATTGCGCACGGGCGGCGGCATCGAGCTTGGCGAGGTTATGCAGATTGATTTTACGAGTCATGATCAAATCCAATTCGTTCAAAGGGAGGCCAGGGTGCCGCCATCGATGCCGAGGCACTGGCCGGTTATGTAGGCGGCCGCGTCCGAAGCGAGAAATACGGCGGCGCCGACGAGGTCGTTGAGCTGGCCGAAACGGCCGGCGGGAATTTTCCTTAACATGGACTCCTGCCAGGATGTGTCACGATAGAACGCATCCGTGAGGTCGGTTCGGAAGTAGCCCGGCGCCAGGGCGTTGACGCGGATGTTGAGCGGTGCCCATTCGGCGGCCAGCGCCTGCGTCATGCCGAGCAAACCGCTCTTGGAGGAGCCGTAAGGCACCGCGGTCGGTATTCCGCGATAGGTCGTCAATGAGCAGAGATTGATGATGGCACCCCCGCGGCCACTCTCTTTCATCGCCTGCGCCGCGGCCTGGGCGCAGAAGAAGGCGCCTTTGAGATTGGTATCGAGGATGCGGTCCCACAGCGCCTCATCGACTTCCAGCGAGGGTCGCACCTCCTCCATCCCGGCATTGTTCACCAGGATGTCGATACCGCCCAACGCCTTCGCGGCGCGCATGGTTCCGGCGCGGCAGGCTTCGACCTTGGCAACGTCCTGAATGATCGGGATCGCCACCCCGCCGGCTTCGGCGATCGCGGCAACCGTTTCTTGCAATGCGGCTTCGTTGCGCGCCGATACCGCGACTGAAGCGCCGGCGCTGGCAAGCCCCATCGCGAGCGCTCGCCCGATGCCGCGACTGGCACCGGTGATCAATGCCTTTCGCCCGACGAGACTGAAAGAGGCGATTCCCCCTGGCAGCATCCCAAATCACCTTTGGTTGTCTATACAAGCTGCTGCTTGTATAAGCGAAGAACGGCTCAATTTGATGGCTGATCTATACAAGTTGAGCGCCAATTCCAAGTCTGCATATGGACATGAACGACAGCATTGAAGAAAGCCCGACGGCCTGGGCTCGCGCGCTTGTGAAGGCGGGCCGAAAATCGGAAGCCGAGGCCGTGGTCTCTGCACTCATCGCCGAGGAATTCGGCCATCAGGTGAACTCTGTCTCGATCAACAGCGATGCCTATAGCCTGAATTCGCTGAACGGTTTCGTCAAAACCGATAAGGGCGCTTTCTTCTTCAAATTCCACCAGGAGGAAGGCGAGGACCGGATGGCAGGTGAGTATTACCGTGCCCGGATTCTCGCCGAGGCCGGATTGCCGGTCGATCTCCCGCTGGAGACGAGCACGGCGCCTGGTCGTCAGATCCTTCTCTATCGGATGAGGCGGGACCGGCGCCTCGTCGAGGTCGCGCGCGATCTCGACGAAGAACAAGATCCCGCGCGGTTTGCAGGGATATTGGAAGCGCAGGCGGATCTCGATCGGGCGGTGGCCACGGTGTACCTGAAAACGTTGCATCCGATCTCCGCAGTCCAAAGTGGGACGGAACCGATCCATCGGCTATTTCATGAGCGGCTGCGCGATTTCGATCGCCCGGGCGCGCTCGGCGGGCGTTTCGCGAGCTTCTACCAGGACAAGGATTTCGCGCTGCCGGGCGTGACGTTGAATTGGCGCGATCTGTCCGGGCTGATAATCGTCGTGAACGGCATCCGCTATAGCGAAAGCTTGGGAAGTCTCTTCGACGCGGCTTTCGCGGAATTGCATCCCGCGCAATTTGCCGGCGCCGGGGTCGTGGCGCATGGCGACGCGCATAACGCCAATGTCTGGGTGGAGCGGGGTGAGGCGCGGCCGAGCCTGGTGTTGTTCGATCCCGCTTTCGCCGGAGAACATGTTCCAGCCTTGTTGGCCGAAGTGAAGCCGACCTTCCACAACATTTTCGCGCATCCCTATTGGCTTTATGAACCGGAGGTCGTGGCAAGCCGGTTCAAGGCGCAAGCAGAGCGCCGGGGCGATGTGTTGGAAATCGAGACCGATTACGGGCTCTCCCCGCTGCGCCAAGCTTTCCTTGATGGGAAAAGCGATCTTCTTTGGCGCCCTCTGCTGGCGGAACTGCGAAAACGCGGCCTGCTGCCCAACAATTGGCGGCGGTTGCTGAAGCTTGCGCTGTTCTGCTGCCCGACCTTGGTGATGAATCTGAGAGCCGGGGCGGGGATGCATAATCCCGTCTCCTCGGCGATCGGTCTTGCCGTGGCAGCGATGATGGGCGGCGAGCCGGAAAGGGACGGCGATCCGCTGTCCCGCTTTCTGGATGCCATTGCGCCGGCTTCTTAAGAACCGGATCGTTGACGGAACGCACCGCAATGCGGAGTATCGATATCCGAGTTTCAAAATAACCATTAACAGAGGGGGCGGGCATGGCTTTTCAGATCAACAGGCGCCAATGGATGGCCGGCGCCGCGGCATTGACCGTCGCGGGCAATGCCCGCCTTGCCATGGCGGACGACATTCCCGCCAAACCGGAAGCCGGCGGGGTCAAGATGGGGCTGGAGCCCTGGCTGGGCTACGGCCAGTGGCATGTCGCGGCGAAGAAGGATTTGTTCAAGGCGAACGGGTTGGAATCCGTCGAACTGGTGAACTTCACCCAGGACGCCGATCTCAATGCGGCCTTGGCCAGCGGCCAGCTCGATTGCGCCAATGTCGCGACCCACACCTCAATGGCAATGGCAGCGGCCGGCCTGCCGATCAAGATCGTGCTGCTGCTCGATGTCAGCATGACTGCGGATGCGATGCTGAGCGACGGTTCGATCACCTCGATTCCGGAATTGAAGGGCAAGCAGGTCGCCTATGAGGAAGGCACCACCAGCGACATCCTGCTGAACTATGCGCTGGCCGCCAACAAGATGAGCATCGCCGATATCCAGAAGGTGCCGATGCCCGCGGCCGATGCCGGTAGCGCATTGATCGCCGGCAAGGTGCCGGTGGCGGTCACCTACGAGCCGTATCTCACCTTGGCGATGAACCAGAACAAGAAGGTGAAGATGATCTATTCCGCCGGGATCGAGCCGGGCCTGATCAGCGACGTGCTGGTGGTGAACGAGAAGTTCCTGAAGGAAAAGCCGGGCCAGATCGTGGCGCTGTTGAAATCATGGGATGCGGCTTATGCGGCTTACGGCGCCGACACCACCGGCGCCCGCGCAATCATCTCCGAGGCAGTGGGCGCCAAGCCGGAAGAGCTCGCCACGGCCTTTGAAGGTGTGAAGTACTACTCGCTGGCGGAGAACAAGCAGCAGCTCGGCGGCGATTATCTCAACAAAGTGGTGCCGGCGGTGAAGGACGCCGCGACCAAGGCCGGCATCCTTACGAAGGACGTGGATGTCGCCGCGTTGATCGACCTCCGCTTTGTCACCGCGGCGGCGGGCTAACTTGCAGGTCAAATCGGCCTCCCCCTCTCCCAACCCTCTCCCACAGAGGAGAGAGGGCTTTAGACCGAGCGCCTGCGACAGCGTTCCCTCTCCCCTTGTGGGAGAGGGACGGGGAGAGGGGTCGATAGTTCTTTCCGCATTGAATGCCGAATAAATCCCTCAGACGAAGACGATCCTCCCTGTTCCGGCTCACCGCCACGGTCGGCCGCGGGCAGTTTGTCGCGATCTCCGCGTCGGTCTTTGCCGTGCTCCTCCTGCTCTGGTGGGCGGCGACGGCGACCGGCTGGGTGACGCCGCTCTTCCTGCCGAGCCCCGGGCAGGTGATCGGCCGGCTGGGCGAACTCGCGAAGTCCGGCCAACTCTGGCAGGACGCTTCGATCAGCATTTGGCGCATCACCATCGGCTTTGCGATCTCCACCGTTATCGCGCTGCCGATCGGCGTGCTGATCGGCTGCTACAAGTCCTGGGAGGCGATCGTCGAGCCGGTGGTGGATTTCATCCGTTACATGCCGGTGGTCGCCTTCGTGCCGCTCACCATCCTCTGGACCGGCACAGGCGACATGCAAAAATACCTCATCATCTGGATCGGCACTTTCTTCCAGCAGGTGCTGCTGATCATGGACAACGTGAAAAGCGTGCCCTGGGATTTCATCAATCTCGGCCGCACTTTGCAGCTGCGCGAGAGCCGCATCCTGATGCGCATCGTGGTGCCTTGCGCCCTGCCGGGCATCTGGGATTCGCTTCGAATCAGTTTGGGTTGGGCCTGGACCTGGTTGGTGGTGGCGGAACTGGTCGCGGCCACGTCGGGCCTCGGCTATCGCATCACCACGGCGCAGCGTTTCTTCCAGACCGATCTCATCATCGGTTACATCCTGCTGCTGGGCTGCTTCGGTTTGGCGACCGACCAGGCGATGAAAGCCATCGGGCGGCGCATGTTTCGCTATGTGGGAAAGCGGGGGTGAAGATGGCTCGGCATTCATCGCTTTTGTTCTCCGTCATGCCGGGACTTGATCCGGGCATCCACGCCTTTGCTTGCATCAAGAGAGAAGGCGTGGATCCTCGAACCAAGTTCGGGGATGACGATCGAGTTTGTGGGGGCTGGTTGTGACCCACCCCAAACTGCAAATCTCCTCGCTCTCCAAGACCTTCGGCGAGGGACCCCGCGCGGTCACCGCTTTGCAGGGAGTCGATCTCGCGATCGGCGACAACGAATTCCTCTCGCTGGTCGGCACCTCCGGTTGCGGCAAAAGTACCCTGCTGTCCATCGTCGCCGGGCTCGAAGACCAGGACATTGGCGAAGTGCTGGTCGATGGTGTGCCGGTGGAAGGGCCGGGCCTCGATCGCGGCGTGGTGTTTCAGAGCTATACCTTGTTCCCCTGGCTGACCGCGCAGCAGAACGTCGAATTCGCCCTCAAGGCCGCCGGCCTTAGAGGCCCCGAGGCCATTAAGACCGCCCGAGAGCATTTGACCCTGGTCGGCCTCGACGGATTTGAGCATTCCTTCCCGCGCGAACTTTCCGGCGGCATGAAGCAGCGTGTGGCCATCGCCCGCGCGCTCTCCTATCGCCCGAAGATGCTGCTGATGGACGAGCCTTTCGGCGCATTGGATGCGCTCACCCGCCATCACATGCAGGAATTGCTGACCCGCATCTGGGAGAGGCACCGGCTGACGGTGCTCTTCATCACCCATGACGTGGAGGAGGCGGTCTATATGTCGGATCGCGTCGCGGTGATGAGCAACCGCCCAGGCCGCATCAAGGAGATCATCGACATCGATCTCGACCGCCCACGCCACTACGACATGGTGGCGACGCCGCGCTTCCAGAAACTGCACCGCGCGGTGCTGGATTCCATCCGTACGGAATCCATCGCCGTGGCTCAACTGGGCGCGGCGCTGGGCTGACGTCCTTCGTGATCAATACGGCGTCCCCAGCGCCCGTTCGCGGGCGAGGGCGCGGCAGTGCCAGCAGAACTCGTCCAGGAAGCGGTTGAGCGTGCGGGCGATCCAATCCGCCTGGGGCTTGCCGTTTTCGTCCAGTGCGCCGGCGATGCGCGGGATCGGGAACAGGCTGGAGATGCTCGGCATGCCGAGTTCGGCGAGGGTCATCCGGAGCTGCATGGCGGCGCGCACGCCGCCGAATTGGCCGGCCGAATAGCAGACGATGCCGGAGGGCCGCCAGAAATACTCCTCCAGGAAATGGTCGAGCAGATTCTTGAGGGCCGGGGGGATGCCGTTGTTGTACTCGCCGCTGACGATCAGGAAGCCATCGGCGCGCCGATAGAGCGTGGCAAGGCGCTCCAGGACTTCCGGCGCCTGGCCCTTGGGGTGTTCCTTATACATCCGGTCGAGCATGGGGAGATTGACCTCCATGGGGTCGACCAGCACCGGCTCGTGGCCGCGGGCCTTCAGCGCATCCACGACCAGCCGCGCCGCACGGATGCCCTGCCGGTCGCGGCGCACCGAACCCAACAGAACGGGGATCGTAAAGGAGGGCTTCGGCTCGTTTGCCGTCGACTCTGCCATGATGTTTACCCCTTCACGACATTTCGGAGATAGGACGACGGTGGCGTTTGCGGTCGACGACTCAGAACCCGGCTATAGATCGATCCGGAACATCACCTCGTCCATTTCGCCATAAGCGGGGTCGATGTGTCGCGGGCCGATCAATCGACCACCGTTTGTCAGAATGACCTTGTGTGACGGAAGGTTCCCCCGATCGGCGGTGATCTGAACATGATCAAGGCCGCGGCGCCTTGCTTCGGCAAGCGCCAGGCGCAGCGCCGCCGTGGCATAGCCGCGCCGGCGCTTCCAGGGCACGACCGAATAGCCGATATGGCCGAGGCAGTAATCCGGCAATTCCGAGGTGCCGTTCTGCCAGCGCAGGCTCAGGCTGCCGCAGAATTCACCGTCCCACATCCAGAGGAACATGCCCGGGATGCGCGGGCGCGTGGTGCCGTCCGGCAT